>JAJYXA010000221.1 GCA_021791235.1 Pseudomonadota bacterium | reverse complement strand
CGCCGGCGGCCTTCATCGCCTCGGCCTGCGGAATGGTGCGCGGGAAGCCGTCGAACAGGTAGCCGTTCTTGCAGTCGGCTTCGGTCAGGCGGGCCTTGACCATGCCGATGATGATGTCGTCGGAGACCAGGCCGCCGGCGTCCATGATGGCCTTGGCTTTCATGCCCAGCTCGGTGCCGGCCTTGATCTGCGCACGCAGCATGTCGCCGGTGGAGATCTGGGGAATGCCGTATTTTTCCTTGATGTAATTGGCTTGCGTGCCCTTGCCCGCACCCGGACCGCCCAACAGAATCAAACGCATTACGTGTCTCCTCGATTATGAATGTGTCAAAACCGCACTAGCCTAAGGCAAGCGCGATTCGAACAACACTTAAAATTTTTTATTGGGGGATTCAAGAGGCTGCTATGCAGCCTCAA
Organism: Pseudomonadota bacterium; assembly: GCA_021791235.1. The sequence continues at coordinate 6,312 of JAJYXA010000221.1, read as the reverse complement.
ACCGGCTACCCTGCCTCGAAAAGGCTGCGCACGCGCGCCAGGTCTTCCGGCGTATCCACTCCCGAGGCGGGCGCGGTGGGCGTGATGCCAAGGCTGATGCGGTGGCCGTGCCACAGCACGCGCAGCTGTTCGAGCATCTCGTAACGTTCCAGCGGCGAGCTGGCGAGGCTGGCATAGGTGCGCAGGAAGCCGGCACGGTAGGCATACAGGCCGATGTGGCGCAGCGCGCCGAGCTCGTGCGGCATCGCCTGCTGTGCGGAAAACGCGTCGCGCGGCCAGGGAATGGGGGCACGGCTGAAATACAGCGCGTAGCCGGCTTCGTCGGCCACCACCTTGACGACGTTGGGATTGACGAAGTCGGCGTGGTCGTGGATCGGGTGCGCCAGCGTGGCCATCACCGCATCGTCGTGCAACACCAGCTGGCGCGCGGCTTCGCGGATCAGCGCCGGGTCGATCAGCGGCTCGTCGCCCTGCACGTTGACCACCAGCGTGTCGTCCGGCCAGCGCAGGGTTTCGGCGACCTCGACCAGGCGCTCGGTGCCCGACTGATGGTCCGGCGAGGTCATCAAGGCCTGGTAGCCGGCAGCTTCTACGGCCTGCTGCACGCGCGCATCGTCGGTGGCGACCACCACCGATTCGGCGCCCGCCTGCAGGGCGCGCTCCAGCACATGCAGCACCATGGGCCGCCCGCCAATATCCGCCAGCGGCTTGCCCGGCAGGCGGCTGGACGCGTAACGCGCGGGAATGACGACGCGGAAATGCACCCTCAGGCCTTGCCGTGGATTTCGTCGGGGCTCAGCGCGCGCGCCTCTTCCGGCAGCATCACCGGAATGTCGTCGCGGATCGGATAGGCCAGGCGGCAGGCGCGGCACACCAGTTCGTGTGCGGGTTTCTTCCAGTCGAGCGGGCCCTTGCAGACCGGGCAGACGAGGATTTCAAGAAGCTTCGGGTTCATTGATCAGGGTCCTGTAATTCGGGGGCGCCTCAGCCGTTTCGGACTGGTGCGACTTGCTTTGATAAAGATGGATGTCGGCCACCGACAGCAGCGTCACCAGGTCGTTGCCGTCGTGCGGGGCGTGGGCGACGCCCAGGCTCACCGCCATCGGCAGGCCGTTGCTGGCGCTCCAGGCTTCGGTTCGGGCCTCGATGCGCTCGAAAATCTGGCGGATGGCGGCTTCGTCGCGCTGCGGCAGGATGGCGACGAATTCATCGCCGCCCCAGCGTCCGCACACGCCCATCTCGGCCGATTCGTTGAAGATCTGCGCAAACTCGGCCAGCACGCGGTCGCCCACGCCGTGGCCGTAGCGGTCGTTGACCGCCTTGAACTGGTTCAGGTCGGCAAACAGCACGGTCGCCGGGGTATCCGCTGTCGCCCTGTCGAAGAGGGTGTCCGCCGCGGCCAGCAGGCCGTGGCGGTTGAGCAGCCCGGTCAGCGTGTCGAAACGGCTGCGGTAATCGAGTTGGCGGCGCTGATCCTCGATGCGCCCCATCAGGATGTAGGCGTACAAGGCCAGGGTGACCCAGAACACGCCGAAAAACACATCGCCTGCATTGACTTCGAAGCCGCCCACCCGATAACGGAAGGCGAAGGCGATCGCCATGCCGAGAAACGCACCGCCCAGCACCTCGGCAAACAGCCGCATGCCATAGCGCATGCCGTTGCCCAGCAGCACCATCAGGAATGCCAGGGCCGAAGGCGGGATCGGATTGGGATCGTGCATCACGCACAGGGTGACGATGATCAGGTCGGCACTCATGGCGCTGCGGATTTTCAGCAGCGTGACACCTTGCAGCGCCTGCCGGAAGAACCAACTGTTGACGAAGAAATAAATGCCCAGCGCGATCAGCAGATGCTCGATGCTGAACAGCACCGGACGGACGCTTTCCAGCGTGGAGAAATAAATGACCGCCAGCGAAAAAAACAGGTAGCGGGTGAAAAACTGGGTGACGATTTCGGAGCGATCGGGCACCCAGAATCCGGTGTCTTCGCTTTCGGCTTCCCATTGACAGGGATGACGGCGATCGCTCCAGTCAGAATTTTTCATGCCCATACATCCCTCCCTCGATCCACGCGCGCAAGCGTTCTTATTGTTTGAGGCGTGCGCCCAGCCAGCGAACGAACCCATCTTCGGGGGCGACATCGAGCTCCACCGCCCACCAGTCCGGTCCTGCGAATTCACGGCATTTTACCGCGTCTTTTTCGGTCATCAGCACCGCCCCGCCGGCGGGCAAGTCCGTTGGTCGGAAAACATGGTGATCTGGGAAGGGTCGTGGACGATAGCGCAGGCCGTGCGCATCGAGCATGGCAAAGAAACCCTGCGGCCGGCCGATGCCGGTCGCGGCCAGCCAGTCGTGCGGCGGCAGGTCGCGCAGCGCCATTCTTTCCTGCGGGGCGCGCAGCCGCCAGGCCTGCCCTGCGGTGTAATCGGCGCGCCAGGCAGGGGCCGAATCATAGGGACGCGGCTGGGCCGCGCCGCGCACCACCTGAACGATCGCATCCACGCTGCGCAGCCGGCTTGGCGGTTCGCGCAGCGGGCCCGCCGGCAGCGGCCAGCCGCTGCCCAGCCCGGTCGCCGCATCGATGACGGCCAGCTCGATGTCGCGGTGCAGGCGGTAATGCTGCAGGCCGTCGTCGGACACGATCACGTCCACGCCCGGGTGGCGTTCCAGCAGGGTGCGCGCTGCCGCCACCCGGTCGCGTCCGACCACCACCGGGCCGGCTGTCTTGAGCCGGATCAGCGCCGGCTCGTCGCCCACCAGCGCCGGCGGACTGTCGGTCTGCACGTCGAGGCAACCGCGGGCGTGTCCGCCATAGCCGCGGCTGATCACGCCGGGACGATAGCCCTGGCTGCGCAGCCAGTTCACCAGCCAGATCACCAGCGGGGTCTTGCCGCTGCCGCCGGCGGTGATGTTGCCGACCACGATCACCGGCACGCCGACGGATTCGACACGCAGCCAGCCGCGCCGATACGCCTGACGGCGCAATCCGGATACGGCAGCGAACAGCATGGCGAGGGGCAGGAGCAGCACGGTGAACGCGCCGGTGCGCGCCCAGACATGCTGAAGGGAAAACATGGAACGCCCGCTTAGGGGTTGGTCTGGGTGGCGAAGGTAATGCGGGTCAGCCCCTCGCGGCGCGCCGCTTCCATCACGTTCACCACGGATTGATGGGTGGCTTGCGCATCGGCGTTGATCACCACCACGGGCTCGTTCTCGCTGCCGGCTGCTTTCTTCAGTGCGGCAGCCAGCCCGTCGATCGACGCATCGCCCACCACCGTGCTGTCGATCTCATAGCGACCGTCCTCGGAGACGGCGACTTCGATCTGCTTGGGCGGGTTGGGGGTCTGGGCGGCGCTGCTGGTGGGCAGGTTGATCTTGAGTTCGGCGAAGCGCGCGTAGGTCGTGGTCACTGCCAGGAAAATCACGATGACGAGCAGGATGTCGATGAACGGAATCAGGTTGATTTCCGGATAGTCCTCGCGGCGTCCTTTGCGAAAATTCATGTCGGCTTATTTCCTGTCGCCGTGCACGATTTCCACCAGCTTGATCGCCTGCTGCTCCATGTCGACCACCAGCGATTCCACCTTGGCACGGAAGAAGCGATAGAAAATCATCGCCGGGATCGCCACGATCAGGCCGAACGCGGTGTTGTAGAGCGCGATCGAAATGCCATGCGCCAGCTGGCCGGGATTGGTCCCGGTGGCGGTCTGCGAACCGAAGATTTCGATCATGCCGATCACCGTGCCGAACAGGCCGAGCAGCGGCGCCATGCTGGCGACGGTACCGAGCGAGGTCAGGAAGCGGTCGAGTTCGTGGGTGACGGCGCGCCCGGACTCCTCGATGGATTCCTTCATCACTTCGCGTGAGTAATGGGCGTTCTTCAACGCAGTGGCGAAGATCCGCCCGAGCGGCGAGCCCTCGGCCAGATGCGTGACCAGTTCCTGCGTCACGCCACGCTCCTGGTAGACCTTGATGGTCTCCAGCAGCAGTCCGGCAGGCGCCACTTCCTGGCTACGCAGGCTGTAGGCACGTTCGATGATGATGGCCACGGCGATGACAGACGCCAGAATCAACAGCCAGATCGGCCAACCGGCCGCCTCGATGATGGCAAGCACTGGATACCACTCCACGATAAAACAACAGGCGAAATGTAGCGCCCACGTGCAGGTTTCGGCAAGCACCAATTTATGCGGGCGACTTTTTTAGGGGCGCGTTCGAGTTCTCCACAAATGGTGTGGATAAGTCTGTGAGGAACTCCCTGACGGTCTCCCTAAACGCCCGTCCACAAAGGAAAAAGTGGTTTGGCCCAAAAAGTAGACAATACACTTATTCCTTTAATATCAGCGAGTTATAAAAACACAATGGCCGTCAATAGGGTTATCAGATTTTTTTTATGAGCGTTTGATGACTGTGCATGAACCGTGCCGAGTCGAACCCGTTATCCTGCATGCCATGGATTTTCCGGACGACCTTCCCGGCAGCGCGCCCGCCCTGCCCGTGCTCACCGTCAGCGAACTCAACCGCATGGCGCGGCGCGCGCTGGAGTCGCAGCTGCCGCTGCTGTGGGTGGAGGGCGAAGTGTCCAACTTCACCCGTGCCGCATCGGGCCACTGGTACTTTTCCCTCAAGGACGCCAACGCGCAGGTGCGCTGCGTGATGTTCCGCGGGCGCAACCAGTTTGCCGACTTCAGCCCGGCCAACGGCGACCACGTGGAAATCCGTGCCCTGCCCTCGCTGTATGAAGCGCGCGGCGAGTTCCAGCTGGGCGCCGAAGCGATCCGCCGCGCCGGCGCCGGGCGGCTGTACGAAGCCTTTCTCAAGCTGAAGGCCAGGCTGGAAGCCGAAGGCCTGTTCGACCCTGCAAGCAAGCGCGCCCTGCCGCGCTTTCCGCGCACCTTGGGCATCGTCACCTCCCCCCAGGCCGCCGCCCTGCACGACGTGCTGACCGCGCTGGCGCGCCGCATGCCGGGCCTGCCGGTGATCCTCTACCCCACCCCGGTGCAGGGTGTGGGCGCCGGCGCGCAGATCGCCGCCGCCATCCGCACCGCCGCCGCGCGCGCCGAGTGCGACGTGCTGCTGGTGTGCCGCGGCGGCGGTTCGCTGGAGGATCTGTGGGCGTTCAACGACGAGGCGGTGGCGCGCGCGATAGCCGCCAGCCCGATGCCGGTGGTGAGCGGCGTCGGCCACGAAACCGATTTCACCCTGGCCGATTTTGCCGCCGACCTGCGCGCGCCGACGCCGACCGCGGCGGCCGAACTCGCCAGCCCGCTGCGCCAGGAGCTGCTGCTGAAACTGGGCCACCTGGCCCGCCAGCTCCACCATTACCACGCGCGCAGGCAGCACAGCGAGATGCAGCGGCTGGATTACCTGGCGCGGCGGCTGGTCCATCCGACCGAGCAGTTGCGCAGCCGGCAGACCGGCCTGGACCATCTGGTGCAGCGGCTCCGCCACGCCAGCGACACGCGCCTGACCCGCGAACACTTGCAGCTCGCGCGCTTGGGCCAGCGGCTGGTGACGCCGCGCCACGTCATCCAGCGCGAACAGCAGCGGCTCGATTCATTGGGCATGCGCGTGCGGAGCGCTGTTCAGGGCAGCCTGGGCCGGCGTCAACTCAACCTGGACAGCTTCACCAGCAGCCTCGCCCATCTCAATCCGGACGGCGTGCTGGCGCGCGGCTACAGCATCGTTCAGCTGGAGAACGGCGCAGTGGTGCAGGATGCCGCGACGCTCAACGCGGGCGACACCGTCGGCATCCGCTTCCATCGCGGACAGGCCCGCGCCAGGGTCGAATCGACAAGCAAGGATTGAGGCCCCTATTCGGATTGCAGGTGTGCCTGCACGCGTGCCATCGCCTGCCCCTCCAGATCCTCCGCCAGACAATCCAGTTCGACCGCATCGGGCCACGAGCGCAGCCAGGTGAGCTGGCGCTTGGCGAGCTGGCGGGTGGCGGCTATGCCCTGCTCGCGCAATTCCCTCAAATCAATTTCGCCGTCGAGATAGGCCCACGCCTGACGATAGCCGACCGCGCGCATGGCGGGCAGGTCGGGGGTAAGCGCGTAGGTTCGGCGCAGGGTTTCCACTTCGCCGATCAGGCCTTCGGCCAGCATGGTGTCGAAGCGCGCGGCGATGCGCTGATGCAGCACCGCGCGCTCGGACGGGATGAGGGCGAGTTGCAGCACGCGATAAGGCAGCACGGATTGCACGCGGTCGAGCAGCGCCGACATCGGCGTGCCGGTGAGCCGGAAAATTTCCAGCGCCCGGCCGATACGCTGCGAATCGTTCGGCGCCAGCCGCGCGGCGGTCGCCGGATCG
>JAJYXA010000466.1 GCA_021791235.1 Pseudomonadota bacterium | reverse complement strand
TTTTTCATGAAAGCTTGAAATCAGCGCGTGGTAGCGCGGGTTGGTGTCGGCGTGCACGGTCTGGATGCGGGCGGAATAGTCGACGTGGGTGACGGCGGGGATGGTCGAGCGCGGCACCTTGAGTTTCTCGATGCCGAACAGGCCTTTATCCGCACCGGCGGCGTCGATGCGGTGCCTGCGGGCCACGTCCGCAACCATGAGCATGTAGGGACTGTCCTGATCCAGATCGAACCATTCGGCGACGTGCTCGCGCAGGACGGATGGGGCGAAGGGCCGGAAGGATTCGCGGTACTTGATCTTGAGGTTGAGCACCGACTGCATTCCGGGCGAGCGCGGGTCGCCCAGGATTGAGCGTCCTCCCAATGCGCGCGGGCCGAACTCCATGCGGCCCTGAAACCAGCCGACGACATTTTCGCTGGCGAGCAGGCTTGCGGTACGGTCGATCAGGCCGGCGTCGGGCAGCACGCTGAAGCGGGCGCCCGCCGCGGTGAGGCGCGCCTCGATGTCGGCCTGGGCATACGCGGGGCCCAGGTAGGAGCCTTGCATGCTGTCCTGCCCTTGGCGCGTTTGCCGGGGCTGGTCGCGGTACAGGTGATGCGCGGCCAGCGCGGCGCCCAATGCGCCGCCGGCGTCGCCCGCCGCGGGCTGCACCCACACGTGTTTGAATTTTCCGTCGCGCAGCACCTTGCCGTTGGCCACGCAGTTCAACGCCACCCCGCCGGCGAGGCAGAGATTTTCCAGGCCGGTTTCCTCGCGCAGCGCGCGGGTCATCCTGAGCACGGCTTCTTCGGTGATCGCCTGCACCGAGGCGGCCAGGTCCATCTCGCGCTGGGTCAGCGGGTCCTCAGGCTTGCGCGGCGGCGCGCCGAACAGGGCGTCGAACCTGGCGTTGGTCATGGTCAGCCCGGTGCAGTAGTCGAAGTACGACTGATCCAGCCGATAGGAGCCGTCGGGCTTCAGGTCGACCAGGTGGTCGAGGATGGCCTGCGCGTATTTCGGCTCGCCGTAGGGCGCCAGTCCCATCACCTTGTATTCGCCCGAGTTGACCTTGAATCCCAGGTAATAGGTGAAGGCCGAGTAGAGCAGGCCGAGCGAGTGCGGAAAATGGATTTCCTTGAAGATTTCCAGCCTGTTGCCGCGGCCGATGGCGGCCGAGGTGGTGGTCCATTCGCCCACGCCGTCCATGGTCAGCACCAGGGCTTCGTCGAACGGCGAGGGAAAAAAGGCGCTGGCGGCGTGGCTCAGGTGATGCTCGGAAAACAGCAGGCGGTCGATCCAGTTCACCCCCGGTTCGAGCTGCCTCAGCTCCTTCGCCAGCAGCTCCTTCTGGAACAGCTTCTCGCGCAGCCACAGCGGCATGGCCATGCGGAACGACCTGAATCCCTTCGGCGCAAAGGCGTGATAGGTTTCCAGCAGGCGTTCGAACTTGAGGAAGGGCTTGTCGTAGAACGCGACCTGGTCCACCTGCGCAAGCGAAATGCCGGCCTCGGCGAGGCAATAGTTCAACGCGTTGACCGGGAAGCGGGCATCGTGCTTCTTGCGCGAGAAGCGTTCTTCCTGCGCGGCGGCGACGATGTCGCCGTCCTTGAGCAGGGCGGCCGCGCTGTCGTGGTAATAGGCGGAAAGGCCCAAGGTGTACACGGCGCAGCCGTTCAGAACAGGGTGTAGATGAAGGGTGCCACGGCGGAGCCCTGCGCCAGAACCAGCAGGCCGCCCAGCAGCGCCATGATGAGGAGGATGGGCAGCAGCCAGAATTTCTTGCGCACGCGCATGAATTCCCAGAGTTCGCGGAAGATGGACATGGGGGTTCTCCTAGAATTGTCTTTTCAGGCTGGATTTTTCGGGGCCGGGCGGCTCGCGCCGGATCCAGTAGCTGGCGCAACGGGGGTCGAATTTCATGCGCAGCAGGTCCTTGCCCGCCAGACGCATGAGGAAGCCGATCGGCGTGATGACCCCGAAGAACATGATTCCCAGGATGACGGGGCTGGTGATGCGGTGCAGGAGTTCGCCGAATTTCAGCCACAGCCGGTTGAGCGGGGCGAGCCACGCAGGGGCGATCAGGGACGCGGCCAGAAACGCCAGCGCAAGGCCGAGCGCAATCGGCCGGATCGGGTCCTGCCGCAGCAGCGGCCACAGCGCGATGATCAGAAAGACGACAAAAAACGTCAGACCGAAAAACCGCTCCGAACTCGCCCTGACGGCTTGGGTCCTGCTCAGGTCTTCATGGGTTTGCATGGGATACGTCAATCATCAGTGGGCGCTTAAGGATGTTCTGAACCAGTCGTCACCCCGGCGAATACCCGATGTGCACAAGAGCCGGGGTCCAGATGCTCGATTTCACTGGATTCCGGCTTCCGCCGGAATGACAAATGTGGACTTGTTCAGGGCTTCCTCAAGATCTGGCCGGGCGGCCCGCAGATGCCTGAACAGGCGCTCGGCCGCTTTTCGATGGCCCTCCGGGGTCATGTGATTGTCCAGTTTATAGTAGTCGGATGGGCCAAGGCCGAGGTCGAAAAAATTCACACTGGGCATGTTCGCATCCGGCCCCGACGGAAAATTGCGGTACCTTTGGCCATAGGGGTTGCTGTAAAAGACAATGACGCGCTTGCCTTCCAGTGTGTCGCCATGTTGGGCGATGACATCGACCAGTGGCGCGTAATGGGGCGTGAAGTTCCTGCGTCGCAGGCTTTCCGACAGGGATCGGAAGGGCGCCGCCAATGCGAGGCCGTACCCTTTGGCGATGAGCTTGAACCGGTTTGGCCGCGGCGGATTTTTCGGGGCGCCGCCAAAAACCTTTTCGTGCAAATCCTGTTTCGACGCGGTGTCGAACCCGAGGTTTTCATTCAAATCGTTGTTGCAGTACTGGATGATGACCGTGTCGACCTTGTCCAGCACGCCGGATTTTTCCAGCCGGATCAATTCCCGGGCGGTGCCGTAACTCGCCACGCCGAGGTTGTATACCGGGCGCCCGCTCAGGGTTTGCAACCGGGCGGAAAAGGTTTCGCGGTCGTTCACGCCCCAGCCCATCGCGTGAGAGTCGCCGATGACCGCGATCCCTGTTCCCGCCGGTTTGGCGCCGGTGTTTCGGCCCTCATCGGTAAAGCCAAGGGTGGTCTTGAACTCGATATCGTCGAACTTGCAGGTGCCGTTCGACGGCTTGTAAATCAGGTCAGGATCCGCTGTAATGCATCCCGGTATTCCAAGCCAGCTGTTGACATTGACCATGCCTCGCCGGTAGAGCGATTTTTGCGTGGACTGGAACCAGGGCACATCGAGCCGCACGCCCTTCTGCAGCGCCAGCAGGCTGGCGAAATAGACGACCGCTCCCAGCGTGCAGTAGATGATGAAAGCCAGCAGGGTCCAGCCGAGTATCCTGGATTTATTCATGACGTGAGCGCATGGGATGCGCCTGGGGTATCGGGGGATGCGGCACCGTCTGGTATTCCGGCACCCACATTTTCAGCCGGCGCTTGACCGCCGCCTCATCCTGAAAGCCTGTCTGCGCCAGCCAGGCCAGACACTCGGCGTACCAATCGCCGTCGGCCGCGCGCGCCTTCGCCACCCGCAGCTTGGGGTGCGGCGTGGGCAGCGTGGACTCGTCGTCGGCGAGCAGTTCCTCGTAGAGCTTTTCGCCGGGGCGCAGGCCGGTGTATTCGATGCGGACGCGGTTCTCGTCCGCGCCCGACAGCCGGATCATGAGTTTTGCCAGCTCGGCGATCTTCACCGGCTCGCCCATGTCCAGCACGAAGATCTCGCCGCCTTTGCCCATCAGGCCGGCCTGCAGCACCAGCTGCGCGGCTTCGGGAATCGACATGAAGTAGCGGGTGATCTCGGGATGCGTCACCGTCACCGGCCCGCCCGCCTCGATCTGTTTCTGGAACTTGGGAATCACGCTGCCGGACGAGCCGAGCACATTGCCGAAGCGCACCGACACGAAGCGCGTGCCCGTGGGTTGCTGCATGGCCTGGCAGGCCATCTCGGCGAGCCGTTTGGTTGCCCCCATGACATTGGTGGGATTGACCGCCTTGTCGGTCGAGATCATCACGAACTTGATCACGCCGTGCGCCTGCGCTGCGGCGGCGACCACCTGGGTGCCGAGCACGTTGTTGCGCACCGCCTCCCACGCGTTGTCGTTCTCCATCAGCGGCACGTGCTTGTAGGCTGCCGCATGGAACACCACGGCGGGCCACTGCTCCGCCATCACCCGGTTCACCCAGGCGGCGTTCTTCACGTCACCGATCACTGGCACGATCTGCAAGCCCGGGAAGCGCTGCGGCAGTTCCTGCTCCATCGCATACAGTGCCAATTCCGACTGTTCGAACAGCACCAGCTTCGCCGGTTCAAAGCGCGCGATCTGGCGGCACAGTTCCGAGCCGATCGAGCCGCCGGCGCCGGTCACCATCACCACCCGGCCGGTCAGCAACTGGTGCAGGCCGCTGTCGTCCAACTGCACCGGATCGCGGCCCAGCAAGTCTTCGAGTTCGATGCTGCGCAGGCTGGACACCGACACCCGGCCCGCCACCAGATCCTCCAGCGACGGCACGGTCAGCACGTTCAGCCCGGCATCGGCGCAGGACTGGGTGATGCGCTTGCGCACCTCGTGCGCAGCCGACGGCAGCGCCAGCACGATGTCGTCGACCTCCATTTTTTTCGCCCACGCCGCAACGTCGTCCAGCGGCCCGAGCACGGGAATGCCCTGCACCAGCCGCCCCTGCTTGTCGCGGCTGTCGTCGAGCAGGCCGACCACGTGGAAACCTGCAGGGTTGCGCGCCAGTTCGCGCAGCAGGAAATCCGCCGCCGTGCCGGCACCGGCCACCAGCACCGGGCGGCTTGACGGGCGCAGCACGCTGGCGAGCCGGTGTTCCTTCCAGGCGCGGTAGGCCAGCCGGCTGCCGCCCATCAGGACAACCAGCAGCAGCGGGTCGAGGATCAGCACCGAACGCGGCACCACCGCCTGGACGCGAAACAGGATCAGCGCCACGGGAACCAGCAACGCCGCAATGCCTACCGCGAGCACAATGCGCTTGAGGTCGGGCAAACTGGCAAAGCGCCAGATGCCACGATACAGGCCGAAGCGCCAGAACACCGCAGCCTGCAGCGGCACCACCCAGATCAGCGTAGACAGCGCCGCCATCAGAAACTCGGGCGGCACCGCCAGATTGAAACGCAGCCAGTACGCCCCCAGCCAGGCGAAAACCGCCACCAGGATGTCGTACAGGATGATGATGGCGGTGCGGGGATTAAGGTTCATTGCGAATACGGCGCCAGCGGAAATCGACGGCGAGGAAAATCAGCAGGTAGGTTGCGGCCGACAGTATAAGCAACCAAGCAGAATGCTGCGGAAATGACCGCAACGCGAACGCCAGCCCGGCCATCGCCAGCATCAGCACATAAGCTGCCAGGGCGAGCTGGCGATGCGACGCGCCAAGCAGCACGACCCGCTGATAATAGTGCGAGCGGTGCGCCCGCCAGACTTTTTCTCCGCGCAGCGCGCGCCGCACCAGCGTCACGCTGGCATCCACAATGAAGGGCGAGAACACCAGGAGCGGGAACAGCCACGGCCACACGTCCTGCCGCGCCCCGAGGATGCCGAGCGTGGCCGCCAGGAAGCCCAGCGGAATCGACCCTGCGTCCCCCATGAACACCCGCGCCGGCGGGAAGTTGAAGCGCAGGAAGGCCAGCGCCGCCGCCGCGATCGCCGCGCAAAGAGCGGCCAGTCCCGGCGCGTCGCCCAGCCATGCCGCCAGCGCCAGCGCGCCGAAGCCGATCGCCGCCATTCCGCCCGCCAGCCCGTCCGCGCCGTCCATGAAGTTGTAGAGATTGGTCATCCACACCACCGCCAGCGTGCCCGCCAGCAAGGTCCAGCCGGAGAGTCCCAGCGCGACGAGGCCGCCCGCCGCGGCGACGAAGTGTGCGAGGAAGCGCAGCCCCACCGGTAGGCCGCGCACGTCGTCGAGGAGCGACACCCCGGCCAGCGCGAAGGCCCCGAGCATCACCGGCAGCAGGACCGCATCGGCCAGCCCCGCGCCGGCCACCGCCACGCCCGCCATGATGCCTAGCCCGCCTACGCGCGGCGTCGGGCTCGCGTGCAGCGAACGGGCGTTGGGATGGTCCATCGGCAGGACATGGCGGCGCCGCAGCAGCCAGGACAGCAGAAGCCAGCACGCCAGGAAAGCGGCCGGCGGGGCGGTCCACTCAGCAGGCATGATCGTCCGCCCTCCGAATCGGCAACTGAATATCTTTCATTGCACGGGCCGGCTCAAACGAGTCGGACCAGCTCCGAATACGGCACGAGCGCCGCATCGACGGTGAGAAGTTGCGCAGGCAGCAGCAGGATTTGCGCAATCAGCAGACGGTCGAACGGGTCGCGGTGGTGCAGGGGCAAATGCGCAACCTTCGCGCCGTGTGCTGCGCTGACAGGCAGTTCGACAAAGCCGGTGTCCCTGGCTGCCTGGGCGATCTCCTCGGGCGAATAACGAAAGTCAACCTTCCGCAGGGCTGTCTTGATCGCGATTTCCCAGATGCTTGCCGCGCTGAAGTAAACCTGGGTGTCGGAGGACTCGATCTGCGTCACCACGTCGCGCGGCAGACGCCCGGGGGCATCCAGCGCCCACAGCAGGACATGCGTATCGAGCAGAAGTACCATTCAGCGCCCTTCGAACGAAGCCAGTTCATCGTCCGTCAGCGGCTTGTCGAAATCGTCCGGGACATTGAGTTTTCCCTTGAGCCGGCCAAGG
>JAJYXA010000478.1 GCA_021791235.1 Pseudomonadota bacterium | reverse complement strand
CATGCCCGAGGCGCGCCCGGTATTCCCACACCACCGCCAGGATCGCGGCGAACTGGATCGCGATTTCGAATACCTTGCCCTTGTCGTCGTTGAAGTTGAGCAGCTGCCCGACCAGGATCAGATGCCCGGTGCTCGACACCGGCAGGAATTCGGTCAGCCCCTCGACGATGCCAAGGATGAGGGCGTGCAGCAGGATGGTGGGATCGGTCATGGTGAGGCCTTAGGTGAGGAAAGGCGCATCAGGCGCGCGTCCGCAGATTATACGGGGGCGAACCACCGCTTTCACGACCAAGAAACCGTTACGGGACAACTCATCCGGGATGCGACGCGGGCTTGACACATTCCATCCGCCTACCCATCCCGGGCCGGTGACACGCGGCATCGACGCGATCGCGTCGCCCAACCGCATCAAGCAGGGAACGTGGCAATCCAGCCTGCGACAATTTGCCATATTGGACCGGCGTGGGCTTCCGATTAGGATGCCTGCCTCGGAGGGGGAATGGCCAAACTGACAACAACAATGCTGTTTGCATGGCTGATGGTTGCGGCCACGGCCATGGCTCACGAACATGGTTCCGTGTCAGTGGGCGCGGGGGGGAAAGGCGCAGCGACGCGGGCTCGTCCTGCGCTAGCCGTAAGCGCCACGATAGACAGCAAAAACCAGCTCTGGGTCGCCCAGGTTGCGAACCAGAAAGTGCTGGTTTCGCACTCCGCCGACAACGGCCAGCACTTTTCCACGCCGGTGGCCGTCAATACCCAACCCGAAAACATCGGCGCCGAGGGAGAAAATCGGCCCAAGATCGTCGTCACCCGCGACGGCACGCTACACCTGACCTGGACCCGGCTCCTGCCCCGGCCCTACACGGGCGAAATTCGCTACGCGCGCTCGGTTGACGGCGGCAAGACCTTCTCCGCACCCATCACGCTCAATGACGACAAGCGGCTGACCAGCCACCGATTCGACGCGCTGGCTTCCGATGGTGGCGACAAACTGGCCGTTGTCTGGCTGGATGGACGCGATCGCGACGCCGCCCAAGAGAAAGGCGGGAAGTTTGCGGGCGTATCGATTTACGCGGCCCGCTCCGATGACAATGGCATCAGCTTTCAGGCCAACCGCAAGCTCACCGAACATACCTGCGAGTGCTGCCGAACCGCGCTGACCTGGACGGCGGACGGCCCGGTCGCCATGTGGCGCAATCTGTACGGGAGCAACACGCGCGACTTCGCCCTGGCTCCTCTCGGCGCAGGCAAGGTGCAGCGGCTGGCCGATGACGACTGGGACATCGACGCCTGCCCGCATCACGGCGGCTGGATTGCAACCGGCGGCGACAACACGCTGCATGCCGTCTGGTACACCAACGGCAAGAACCGCCAGGGCTTGTTTTACCGACGGATCGCGGGCGACGAGATGTCGGCCCCCATGGCATTCGGCAGTCCGCGCGCGCAGGCGGGGCACGCCACCGTGGCCGCAGAAGGCAAGCTCGTGCTGATCGCCTGGCGCGAGTTCGATGGCACATCCTATGGCGCGCTGACGCTGCAGTCGAAAGACGGTGGCCTCAGCTGGGGCGAACCGCGCCCCGTTGCGACGACCGACGATGCCGCCGACTACCCGCTTCCGCTCATCCACGACGGCCGGATGGAGATCGTGTGGAACACCTCACGCGAGGGCATCCACGTGATCGGGCTCGACTAGGCATGCTTGTCCGCGCCCTCCTTCTCGCCTGCCTGCTGGCGTCGCCCGCGAGCGGCGCCGAGCTTGCACGCTTCGATGTGGGCAGTCTGGCGAAAATCGCGGCACGCCACGCCGGCAAGCCCTTCATCCTCAGCCTGTGGTCGGTCAACTGGTGCGGCCACTGCATCGAAGAACTGACCCTGCTTGGCAAGCTGGCTCAAGCCGGCACGCGCCTGCCCCTGGTTCTGGTCTCCGTCGATATCCCGGAAGACGGCGCGGCGATCCAGGCCACGCTGCACAAACTCGGGCTGGGCGAGGCCGAGGTGTGGGTGTTCGACGACCCCATTCCTGAACGCCTGCGCGCATCCGTCGACCCGTCCTGGCAGGGTGACCTGCCGCGTACCTACCTGTATGACCGGACGCATCATCGACAAGCCGTCGTGGGCGTGCTTGACGAAGCCAAGCTGAGGGACTGGCTCAAACGGCAAAGCCGATAGACCGGCGCATCGAACAACAACAAGATGAACAGAGGGAAAATCATGAAACGCAAACCCGTTACGCTGGCGTTGGCGAGCGCGCTCTGCGTTCCCGCCGCCTGGGCCGACGAGCAGGCCTTGCCGGAAATGACCATCAGCCAGACTCGCTCGGCTGTCACCGCCGACAATCCCTCGTCTGCGGCCGAAGTGACCCAGGACCAGATACGCGAAATCAACGTCATCAACGTCGAGGATTCGCTCAAATACACGCCGAGCATCTTCATACGCAAACGCTATGTCGGCGACCGCAACGGCATCATCGCCAGCCGCACCGCCGGCAGCCTGCAAAGTGCGTGGTCGCTGGTCTATGCGGATGGCCTGCTGCTGTCCAACCTGTTGGGCAACTCCTACAACTTCCCGCCGCGCTGGAACATCGTCGGCAGCGAGGAAATCGAAAGCATCGACGTGCTGTACGGCCCATTCTCCGCCCTGCTGCCCGGCAACGCGGCGGGCGCCACCATCCTGATGACCACGCACACGCCGCAACAGTTCGAATTCGAAGCCCATGCGCGGGTCCAGCGATGGAGTCAGGACTACAAGTATTACGGCACCAACGACACCTATCAGGGGCATCAGGAACAGCTTGCACTGGGTTCGCGCGTCAACAGTCTGAGTTGGTCCTTCCTGTTCAACCGTCTAGACACGCGCTCGCAGCCGATCAACTTCGCCACGTCCGTAGTCCCTGCCTCCACCAGCGCCGCAGGCACGCCGGTCACAGGCGGCGTTGCCTACACCAATCCCAAAAACGTACCCGGCATGATATTCGGCGCGACCAGCTTGGACCACTCGGTGCAGGATACGGCCAAGATACGGCTGGTTTATGACTTCACGCCCGACACCCGCGCCGCGCTGACCTATGCGTTCTGGCAGAACGATAGCTTCAGCGATACGCAGACTTACCTGCGTAACGCTTTGGGCCAGCCGATCTGGAGTGGCTCCGTCAATATCGACGGCCACAACTACATCGTCAGCTCCAGCGCCCTCGCGCCGTCGGACAGCAACACGCAGAATCAGTTGTTGGGTCTGAGCCTGGATAGCCGGCTGTCAGCCGATTGGGCGATTGAACTCAGCGCCTCGGATTACAGCACGCTCAAAGATGTCTCCCGCACCCCGACAACTGCCGTGGCGGGCGGGCTCGGCCAGCCGGGGTCTGCAGGAGGCGCCGGCACCATTTCGTTCGGCAACGACACCGGCTGGGGCACTTTCGATGTCAAGGCGATCTGGAAACCTGTCCAGGGAAAGCCGAATCACACCGCCACGTTTGGCTATCACTACGACCATTATACCTATAGCAGCGTCAAATACAGCGCAGCCACCTGGACAAACGACAGCAGCATCGGCGCATCCCCCTCCGGCGCCGCCATGGGGGACACCCGCACCGATGCCGTATTCGCCCAGGACGCCTGGAAGCTCGACCCGCGCCTGACGCTGACACTCGGTTGGCGCACCGAGCGCTGGCAGGCGTTCAACGGCTTCATCAGCGGCTACGCGCCCGTTGCCAGTCGCGATGACACGTATCATTCGCCCAAGGTCTCGCTCGCCTGGCAGGCGGCCAGCGACTGGCTGGTACGTGGTTCCGTCGCGCGCGCCTACCGCATGCCGACCGTCACGGAGCTGTTCCAGACCGAAAAGATCGGCGCAGTGACGCGGATCAGCGATCCCAATCTGAACCCGGAAAAGATCCTGGCCACCGACCTCACTGCAGAACATGCCATTCAGGGCGGCAACCTGCGCCTGTCGTTGTTCGATCAGCGTACCGACAACTTCCTCACCAGCCAGCTGAACCTGTTGACCAACGTCAATCGCGTCCAGAACATCGGCCGCACCCGTATCACCGGTGCAGAGGCCGTTTACGAGGCCACTGACGTCCTGATGCGCGGACTCGACTTCAACGGCAGTCTGACGTATTCCGATTCGGAAATCCTGTCTGATCCAGGCAACCCGGCCATCGTCGGGAAAAGGGTGCCGCGCATCCCCGATTGGCGCGCCTCGGCCTTTGCCACCTATCACTTCGACGAGCACTGGACGAGCTCGCTTGGCGTGCTGTACAGCGGACTTCAGTTCGGCAACCTGGACAATTCGGACGCCAACCACAACGACACCGGAAGCCTCAGCAAATACACCACCGTCGATGTCAAACTCGGCTACCGTTTCTCGAAGCTGATTCGCGCTTCGTTCGGCATCGACAACCTGACCAATGAAAACTATTTCATTGGCCCGCATCCCTTTCCGCAACGCACCTACCAGGCCGAATTGCGTGTGGACTACTGAACATGGCAAATCCGCAGTCATCCGAACGCTGGTTCCGCCTAACGGGGTTGTTCATCGTGCTGGTCGCGCACGGCGCGCTGCTCTATGGACTGTGGCATGCCCGCATCCTGCCGCCGCCCACCGCCGCGGCGACGCTGTTTGTCAGCTTGCTGAAAGATCCGCCCCAATCCGCACCGCCGAAGCCTCAACCACCCAAGCCGAAACCTCGACCGGTCAAACTGGCCCAGTCCATCCAGCCGCCACCCCAACAACAGGTGGTTTCGCAAACGCCGATTGTGTTGCCTTCCGAGCCGGTCGCCCCCGCCCCCCCTCCAGCGCAACCCAGGATCAAAGCTGCGCCGGTTGAACACGTACCGCCGGCAGCGCCGCCGAGGCCTGCGGGCCCGATCACGTTGAGCGGCGATCTGGCGATTGCCTGCCCGCAACGTACGCCGCCGGCCTATCCCGCTTTCTCACGCCGCCTGGGTGAGGCGGGCAAGACGGTACTGCGGGTCGAATTGGATGAGAAGGGGCAGGTTGACCATGCCACGGTCACCACCAGTTCCGGCTATGCGCGCCTTGATGAGGCAGCGCTCTCTGCTGTCAGAAGCTGGCATTGCACACCGGCCAAACACGATGGCGTCGCCGTGCGCGCAGTCGCGATACAGCCTTTTAATTTTGTTTTTGAAGGACGATGACATGGAATCGAATATTGGCTTTGCCCATTTCCTGGCTCAGGCCGATATGCTGGGGAAAACCGTTCTGTTGCTGCTGCTTGCGCTGTCGCTTGCCAGCTGGTATCTGATCGTGACCAAGGCGCTGTCCAATGCCCTGGCCAGACAGCGTGCCGAAGGATTTCTCAAGCAATTCTGGGCGGCGGATTCATTGCAGCAAATCCGCACCGCGCTGCTCCAGCAACCGCGTGACCATGCTTTTGCCGAGCTGGCGCATGACGCACTGGAAGCCGCCAGCGACAGCGAAAAACACGGAATGCAAAAGCTGGCGGCGGCGGGCGGCCTGGGCGAATTTCTCACCCGGCTGCTGCGCAACGGGATCGACCAGGAAGCCGCACGCGTGGAACACGGTCTCACCCTGCTCGCCTCAGCAGGATCCGCCGCACCCTATATCGGCCTGTTCGGCACCGTCTGGGGGATTTATCACGCCTTGGTCAACATTGGCCTGTCCGGACAAGGCACACTGGACAAGGTGTCCGGGCCGGTAGGCGAAGCGCTGATCATGACGGCGCTGGGTCTGGCTGTCGCCATCCCTGCCGTGCTGGCCTACAACGCTTTCAACCGCCGCAACCGCATGTGGCTTGCCAGACTCGATGCCTTTGCTCACGACCTGTATGCGGTCATCACCGTGGGCGAAAAGGCCAACAGTTCCGCAGGGGATGTGCGTCCCCTGCGTGCGAACGCGAAAGGGTAAACCATGGCCATGGGAAGCTTCGATCCACGGCACCATCAGGGCCCGATGGCGGACATCAACGTCGTGCCGCTGGTGGATGTCATGCTGGTGCTGCTGGTGATCTTCATCATCACCACACCGCTGCTCACCCACGCGGTGAAGATCGACCTGCCCAAGGCAAGCAGCGCGCCCAACATCACCCAGCCCGAGCATATCGAATTCGGCATCCGCGAAAACGGCGACCTCTACTGGAACGGCGAGAAGCTCGCCCCCGAGCAGCTCGGCCCACGCTTCGCCACCGCTGCAAAGAAACAGCCTCAGCCAGAACTGCACATCCGCGCCGACCGCCGTGCCGAATATGCGCCGGTGGCGAAAGTCATGTCGCTGGCGGCGCAGGCCGGCCTCACCCGCATCGGGTTCGTGACCGATCCGTCCGTTCAGCAGTAGTCATGTCGTCGCGTCCTGCATTGTTCATGCGGGACGCCTCGGACCGATCAGACCTTGCGGTAGACTTCGGCGCCCTGCTTCACGAACTCCACCGCCTTCACCTCCATCCCCTTCGCCAGCGCGGCGGCTTCGTCGAGACCTTCCTTCGCCGCGTACTCGCGCACGTCCTGGGTGATCTTCATCGAGCAGAAGTGCGGGCCGCACATCGAGCAGAAGTGCGCGACCTTGGCCGATTCCTTGGGCAGGGTCTCGTCGTGGAAGGACTTCGCCTTGTCGGGGTCGAGGCCGAGATTGAACTGGTCGCCCCAGCGGAACTCGAAGCGCGCCTTCGACAAGGCGTTGTCGCGGATCTGCGCGCCGGGGTGGCCCTTCGCCAGGTCGGCGGCGTGGGCGGCGAGCTTGTAGGTGATGATGCCTTCCTTGACGTCGTCCTTGTCCGGC
>JAJYXA010000531.1 GCA_021791235.1 Pseudomonadota bacterium | reverse complement strand
CACCTACAATCAGTCGGGTTCGGATACCCAGCCGATCGTGAACATCGGCTACTGGTTTTCCCCGCACGTCTCGGCCGAGCTGGGCCTGGGCACGCCTTACACCCACCAGATCTACGGTGCCGGTGCGTTGCAGGGTGCCGGCAAGCTGGGCTCGCTGGAACAGCTGCCGCCGACCCTGTTCGGGCAATATCATTTTCTCGGGGCAACGGAGGCATTCCGCCCCTACGTCGGGATGGGCCTCACCTACGCCAAATTCCGCAAAGAGCAAGGCTCGGGGACGCTGACCGCGATCACCAATCCGGGCGGGACGCCCACCACCTTCACCGTCGATAACGCCTGGGGACTGACGCCGCAGATCGGCGCCACCTATGCCTTCAACGGCAAATGGTTCGCCGACGCCATGATCAGCAAGACCTATCTGCACACCACCGTGCACCTATCGACCGGGCAAAGCGCCGACGCGCCGCTGAATCCGGTGTCGACCTCGGTCTCGCTAGGCTATCGCTTCTGAGTCGGCGCCGCTGACACGGCGCTTCCGATCCGGTCACTGCAGCGGCAGCGCCCGTTCCCGCCGAGGGGATTGCTCCTGCCCCTCGAACAGACCCAGGCGCTGTCCCTGGGAGATCGCATGCTTGCGGCCGGAGACGTTGAGCTTGCCGTAGATGTTCTTCAGGTGCCATTTGACGGTCTCCAGGCTGATCCCCAGCGTTCGGGCGATCTGCTTGTTCACCGCGCCGGAGCGGAGCAGCAGCAGAATGTCCGTCTCCTTCCGGGTCAGCATCCGGCCCTCGCCGGCGGATCCCGACGGCACCTGTATCGGCTGGGGAAACGGCCGCAAGGCAAGCACATCGCGCCAATCCAGTCCGTCAACGCCAACGCACAGCCGGCGCAAAGCGGGCGCGGCATGCTGGACCAGGGTCTGGGTGCTGAAAGAAATACTGACGCTGCCCTCCTCCCTGGCGACGCCCAGCAGCCTGCCCGCGACCGCCGAGAACAAGGCAATCTCGTTGGCCTCCTTCTGTCGGCCCATTCGGGCCGCGATGGCGCCGGCACGCTGGAAGCAAGCCAAAGCGTCCGCATAACGCTCGCAGGCGAAATGGTAAAAGGCGTGCCCGAGTTCGACATGGAGCTGATCGAAGCTCACCAGGTAGTCGGGGTCATCGCCGTCCATGCGCAGCGGCAATGACTCCAGTTCGGCGTGGGCGCGGCACGCGCCGGCGACGTCCTGCTGCAGCGCGCGAAACCTGATCTCCTCGTAGCAGGCGCGCAGAATCAGCCTGGGCATGCGCAGATTGGTGCCGTTGTCCCTCAGTGCCCACAGGTAGCGAACGCCCTGCTCGGGCCGGCCCGACGCGATCTCGCTGAAGTAGAGGGAAAGATAGGCGACGATAAGAGGTTCGGCCATGCCGAACTTCTCCAGCGCATCCAGACGATCGGCGAGCACCGACTTGGCCTGCTCCGTCTTGCCCTGTTCGAGCAGGGCAAAGGCCAGGTGCCCGGCCAGGAGCACCGCCATGTTGTTGCGCCGGCCCCATTTTTCTTCGGCCTTTTGCAGGTGCGCGTTGAGATGCGCCTCCGCATCCGCGTAGCGGCCCTCCCTCAGGTAGGAACAGCCGATCACCCACTCCATCAGATTCGACAGAAAGGCCGATACCCGCTTGCCCGATGACTGCTTGGCCAGAAAAAGGATCTGCCGTGTTTCCGCGGGCCGGCCCCGATCGAGCATGGCCATCGCGCGCAGCAGCGACAGAACCTGCATCTGGAAGCCGGTGCCGATCGCTGCGACCCCGTCCAGGGAGCTCAGGATCGCGAAACTGCCGGCACGGTCGTCGGCCATTTGCGCAATCGCGGCATCGAGCAGCTGCGCCTCGATGCGCTCGGTCTCGGTGGCGTCCGGATGCCCGGCGATCAGTTCGGACAGTTCCCTGGCCCGCACCAGATCGCGGCACAGGACGTGGGTCCAGGCGGCGGCGATCCTGAGCGCGGGCCGGGCCATGATGTCTGCCGGCGCGAGACCGGCAACGCAATCCATCGCCTTGGCGATGCGCCCCTGAGCGACCAGTTCGAACAGGCAATTCTCGGCAAAGCGGCCGGCGAGATCCGGCCGGTTCGCGGCGAAGGCGTGATCGACCGCTTCCTCGAACAGACCCTGGTCCGCATACCAGTTTGCCACTGAGAGGGAGAAGGCATGCCGCTCTTCGGCCGGCAATGCCTGGTAGCGCTTGTGCAAATGCTGCCTGACCAGGAGATGCAGGCTCAGCCAGTCGGCGCCGTCGGCCTTGGTGAGCAGGGACGATGTCTGGTACAGCGTCTCCAGCCGATCGAAGGCGTGCGGATCGGGAAAGACGCTCTTCACCAGCGCGGGGCGGATGACATCGAACACCGACAAGCGGCAGAGCAAGGCCAGGTCGTAGTCGGACAGGCTGGCGCTCAAGGATTCCAGGAGATGCAGCGCGATGTCGTCGCTGCCGATCGACAGCCGGCTCAGCAATTCGCCGCGGTTGGGGGAGGCCGCGATGGCGACCAGAGCGATGTCCAGACCCAGCGGCCAGCCCTCCGACAGCGCGTGTATCCTCACCGCCTCCTCGCGCTCCACCCTCATGTCCGGCCGGGAGCGGAATATCGCCAGCGTTTCCTGCTCGGAAAAGCGCAGATCGTCTTCGCCGACCAGGGCGAAGTCGCCGCGCTTCAACAGGCTCGATGAAATCGATTTGAAATAGTTGCGCGAGCCGAGCAGCAATCTCAGGTTGGGCGGCGCGTTCTGGATCAGGTAGGGGATGGACGTCGCCAGGGTCTCCCGGGGCAGGGCGTGCAGATCGTCCAGTATCAGCGCAATCGGCCCGGGCGAGTCGATGATCGCGCCGATCAGCAGGGTCAGCGCCTCGATGCCGTCGCTGCAATCGCAGAGGCCCTCCGGGACGATCTTCTCTCCCCGTCCGCCATCGGCATCGAGGCAATGGTTCAAGCCGTGGGCGAAGCTCAATGGGTCGTCGCCCTGGTCCAGGGCCAGCCAGCCGGCGCGCTCCTGCCTGCTCAGGCATTCCGCCCGCCACTGGGACAACAACGAAGTTTTGCCGAAGCCCCCGCCGGCGCGGATCATGACGACCTGGCAATCCGAATAGGGCGCACTGGTCAGCGACAGCCGTTCGCGCTGCAGGAAGTTCCTGCGCATGCCCGGCGGCGTCGTCTTGATACGAAACTTCGGGTCCACTACGCTCATGCCCCCTTGTCCTGGTGGCCGCGATTATCTCACGTCGGGGGGGGAAGTCCCCACCCTAAGCCGGCGCGACCGGGTAGAACCTTTGGTGTATATTTTCCGGGTTTTGTTTGATGCGAGGATGGTCGATGGTATTGCGCAAGGGCGGCTGGCGGGAATGGATTGCAGCCGGCGCCACCATCTCTGTCCTATTCATCGCCGTGACCGCGGGGCAGACGGCTTGGGCCGGGCCAAACACGGCCACCAGCCCGGCCGACCCGCACAAGGTCATCCACGCCGCATTCGTCGCCGCCGACGACGGCTTCGACATCGCCCGCACCTACAACGCCTACTCGATCTGGGTCGCCGAGTCGATCTTCGAGCCCCTGCTCACCTACGACTATCTCGCCCGCCCGGCCGAGCTCGTACCCCTGACCGCGACCGCCATGCCGGAAGTGGAGGACGGCGGCAAGACCTACATCTTCCACGTCAAGAAGGGGATTTACTTCACCCCCGACCCGGCCTTCAAGGGACAGCGCCGCGAGCTGACGGCGCAGGACTACGTCTACACCTTCGAGCGGCTGCTCGATCCGGCGATCCATTCGCCCTCGGCCTACCTGCTCTCCGGCAGGATCGTCGGCCTGGACGCGCTGGTCGCCCGTGCCAGGAAGACCGGGCACTTCGATTACGATGCGCCGGTGGCGGGACTCAGCGCGCCCGACCGCTACACCCTGAAGGTGCAACTGACCCATCCCGATTTCAACTTCCTCTATGCCGTCGCCTACCCGGCGCTGGCCGCGGTGGCGCGCGAGGTGATCACGGAATACGGCGCCCAGAGCGGCGCCCATCCGGTCGGCACCGGTCCCTATCAGCTCAGCCAATACGTACCGCGCAGCAAGATCGTGCTCACCGCCAATCCCGACTACCGCGGCTATATCTGGAATTTCAAGTCCACCGGCAGCGCCTGGGACGACCAGCTGGTGCGCGAAATGCGCGGCAAGCACATGCCCCAGGTGGGACGGGTCGAGATCAGCATCATCGAGGAGGACCAGTCGCGCTGGCTGGCCTTCGAGGGCGGCCAACTGGATCTCGTCGGCTTGCCGCAGAGCGCCGCGCCCATCGTCATGGACGGCGACCGCCTGAAGCCCGCGTTTGCCAAGCAGGGCATCCGCCTGTATCGCCAAGTGCTGCCCGCGATCACCTACACCCTGTTCAACATGCGCGACCCGGTGCTGGGCGGCGACAGTCCGGCGAAGATCGCGCTGCGCCGGGCCATCGCGATGTCCTACGATATCGACAAGGAGATCAGGCTGATCCGCCAGAACCAGGCGACCCAGGCCGAGATGATCGTGCCCGAGGGCGTGGTCGGGCACGACCCGAACTACCGCAGCAGCATCCCCTACGATCGCGATCTGGCCAACCGCCTGCTCGATCACTTCGGCTACAAGCGCGGCGCCGACGGCTACCGCAGGCTTCCCGACGGCAAGCCGCTGGTGGTGCACCTCACCCAGGAACCCGACTCGCTGTCGCGCCAGTACGGCGAGCTGTGGAAGCGCGGTCTGGACAAGATCGGCATCCGCCTCAACATCACGGTGAGCAACTTCGCCGACAACCTGAAAGCGGCCACCCAGTGCAAGCTCGCGATGTGGCAATCCGCATGGCAGGCCGATTACCCGGAGGCGGAGAATTTCCTGCAACTGCTCTACGGCCCGAACATCGGTCAGGGCAACAACAGCTGCTATGAGTCGAAGGCCTATGACGCCCTCTACCGCAAATTCCTCGCGACGCCGCCGGGGCCGGCGAGGAATGCCCTGGTGATCGAGATGAACCGGCAGGAGGAGGCCGACACCCCCTGGATACTGGGCGTCTCGCCGGTGAGCAACTGGCTGGTGCGGCCCTGGGTGGAAGGCTTCAAGCGACACCCGATCATGGAATCCGACTGGCAGTATCTCGACGTGGTGAAGCACTGATGCGCCGCTTCAATTGGCTGCTCGCCCTGGTCTGCGCAGGTTTTCTGAGCCTGGCTCCGTGGCCGGCGGCCCACGCCGCCGACCCGGACAAGGTGCTGCACTACGCCTTCGTCGCCCCGGAGACCGGCTTCGACCCGGCGGTCACCCGCGACCTTTATTCGGCGGAAGTGATCCAGTCGATCTTCGAGACGCTCTACACCTACGACTACCTCGCCCGCCCGGCCAAGCTGGTGCCGCAGACCGCCGTCGCCCTGCCCGAGATCACGGACGGCGGCAAGACCTACACCATCCATCTGAAGCGCGGCATCTATTTTTCGCCCGACCCGGCCTTCGGCGGCAAGCCGCGCGAGCTGACCATGGCCGACTACGTCTATTCCTTCGAGCGCCTGCTCGATCCCAAGCTCGCTTCGCCGCACAGCTGGCTGTTCGAGGGTAAGGTGGTGGGCTTCGACGAGGCCGCCGCCCGCGCGCGGGAGACCGGCCACTTCGATTACGACGCGCCGATCCCCGGCTTCGAGCTGGTCGATCGGTACACGCTGCGCATCCACCTCAAGCATCCCGACTACAACCTGGGCATGATCCTGGCGCACGAGCCGACCAGCGCGGTGGCGCGCGAGGTGATCGAAAAGTACCGCGACGCCTCGGGTCAGGTGATGGCCCACCCGGTCGGCACCGGCGCCTACCTGCTCTCGAAGTGGGTGCGCGGCTCGCGCATCGTGCTCACCGCCAACCCGGGCTATCGCGGCTTCATCTGGAACTTCAAGGCCGGCTCCGACCCCGGGGACCGGGCCATCGTCGCCGCGATGCGTGGCAAGCGCATGCCGCAGATCGGCAAGGTCGACATCCGCATCATGGTCGAGGACCAGTCGCGCTGGCTGGCCTTCCTCGACCGGCAGATCGATCTGCTCGAACTGGAGGGGCCGCTGGCGCCCAAGGCGCTGGTGGACGGCCACCTGAGGCCCGAGCTGGCGGCCAAGGGCATACGGCTGTCGCGCATCATCGACCCGGAGATCAGCTACTACTACTGGAACATGCAGGACCCGGTGGTCGGCGGCCTGTCGCCGGCGAAGATCGCGCTGCGCCGCGCCATCGCGATGGCCTACGACGTGCAGGAAGAGATCAACGTGGTCTGGAACGGCGAAGCGGTGCCACTGCAATACCCGATACCGCCCGGCGTCGTCGGCTACGACCCGGACTACGTGAGTTCTGTTCACTATCACCCGCGCCTGGCCAACGCCCTGCTCGACCGCTACGGCTACCGGCGCGGCGCCGACGGCTACCGCACGCTTCCCGACGGCAAGCCGCTGACCATCACCTACACCGCGCGCACCGACTCCAACGGCACGCAGGAGTCGGAAATGTGGAAGAAGACCTTCGATTCCATCGGCATCCGCATGGCGAGCAACCTGATGCAGTTCCCCGACATCCTCAAGGCCGAGAAGGAATGCCATCTGCAGATGCGCACCTCGCCCTGGATCGCCGACTATCCCGACGGCGACAACTTCATGCAATTGTTCTACGGCCCGAACATCCACCAGAACAACAACGGCTGCACCGAGATTCCCGCCTACGACCGGCGCTACGAAGCATCGCAAAGGCTGCCCGACGGCCCGGAGCGCGAC
>JAJYXA010000540.1 GCA_021791235.1 Pseudomonadota bacterium | reverse complement strand
CGTTGACCCTTTCCGGCTGCGGCTACAACACGCTGCAGACCACCGACGAGGACATCAAGGCCACCTGGGCCGAGGTGCTGAACCAGTATCAGCGCCGCGCCGACCTGGTGCCGAATCTGGTCAACGTGGTGAAGGGCTACGCGGCGCATGAAAAGGACGTGCTGACCCGCGTCACCGAAGCGCGCGCCCGCGTCGGCGCGATTCAGGCGACGCCCGAACTCATCAACGACGAAGCCGCGTTCCAGAAATTCATCGCCGCCCAGGGCGAGTTGACCGGCGCGATCTCGCGCCTGCTGCTGGTGGCGGAGAACTATCCGCAGTTGAAGGCCGATGGCCTGTTCCGCGACCTGCAGGCGCAGCTCGAAGGCACCGAGAACCGCATCGCCGTCGCGCGCAACCGTTACATCGCCGCGGTGAAAACCTACAACGTCACGGTGCGCTCCTTCCCCTCCAACCTCACTGCGATGCTGTTCGGCTACAAGACCAAGCCGACCTTCACGGTGGAAAACGAGAAGGCCATCGCCGTGCCGCCCAGGGTCGATTTCGGCGCCCCCACACCCGCACCGGCAAGCGGCTATTGATCTCCGGATGAACCGGCTGCTCCGGACGCATACGACCTTTCATGGGCTTCAGCCCATGGAAAGTCGGAGTACCCACAAGGGGCATCGAGATCCCCTTGTGGGGCGCTTCGCGTCCGGCCTCCTTCTGTTGCTGTTTGCGCTGTCCGCCTGGGCCCAGGTGGCGGTGCCCGACCTGTCGCGCCGTGTCACCGACCTGACCGCCACGCTCAGCGCCGAACAAGTTGCCGCACTGGAAAGCAAGCTGGCCGCCTTCGAGGCGCAGAAGGGCAGCCAGATTGCCGTGCTGATCGTGCCGACCACCCAGCCCGAGGACATTGCCCAGTTCGGCATCCGCGTCGCCGAGCAATGGAAAATCGGCCGCGAAAAAATCGACGACGGGGTGATCCTGATCGTCGCCAGGGACGACCGCACGCTGCGGCTGGAAGTCGGCTACGGGCTGGAGGGCGCGATCCCGGACGCCATCGCCAAGCGGGTGATCGCCGAAACCATCACGCCCTATTTCAAGGCGGGGGATTTCTACGGCGGCATCGACGCGGGCGTGCAGCAGCTGATGCGGCTGATCGAGGGCGAGTCGCTGCCGCCGCCCAGCGAGGCGGGCAGCAGCGGGGACGATGGTTCCTTCGTCATGCTCGTCGTCGGCGGCATCGTCGCAGGCTGGCTGCTCTCCATGCTGATGAGCCGTCCGGCCGCCGGCGGGATCGCCGCGCTCGGCAGCGGGGCGGTGGGCGCGATGCTGCTGGGCTTCACGCCGGTGCTGCTGTTCATTGCCGTGTTCGTGTTTGCCGGGGTGGCATCGGGATTCCGCCACGGCGGCGGCTGGACCAGTGGCGGAGGTGGATTCGGCAGGGGAGGCGGATTCGGCGGCGGTTCCTGGGGCGGGGGCGGCGGCGGATTCGGCGGCGGAGGCGCATCGGGCTCATGGTGAACACGATCCTAAAAACCACAGTTGATCGCTTGCTGTCTTAATGAGGCTTTTATGAAAATTGGCCTGCTCCTCTTCGATACGATTCACCTGTCAGGTGAGGGCGCTACGCACTCGCTGGCACGTCCGTGTGCGCGCCTGCCTTTGTACCCGCAAGGGGTAGGCCGGATTCGTAAAGCCGCTAAAGCGGCAACGACTCCGCTCTCGCGCCTCGTTGCAGGCGCCGGCCTGCCGCCTCGTTGCTTCGCCCTAAAGGACTCCGATCCACCACGGGCTGAAGCCCGTGTGGAATCGCATGCGGCAGCCACACCCACAAACGCACCATCGAGTGCGCCCAGCTATGGTTCTTAGGATCAGGCGCTGGTTCAGGCATCTCTTCATGCCGCCGTGGGCGTGGCGGCGCGCGTTTCCGCAGGCCACGCTCGATGCGATCGAGGCCGCGATCCGCGCATCCGAAACGCGCCACAGCGGGGAAATCCGCTTCGCCATCGAGAACAGCCTCGCGCCGGGGCGCGTGTGGCGCGGCGTGCGCGGGCGCGAACGCGCGATCGAGGTGTTTTCCGACCTGCGCGTGTGGGATACCGAACACAACAGCGGCGTGCTGGTTTATCTGTTGCTCGCCGATCACGACATCGAGATCGTCGCCGACCGCGGCATCGCCGCGCGGGTCGAGGCGGGCACATGGGAGCAGGTGGCGCAAACGATGGAAGCCGCGTTCCGCAACGGCCAGTTCGAACAGGGCGCGCTTGCCGGCATTGCCCGGATCGGCGATTTGCTGGCGGCGCATTTTCCACCTGCGGGGCATAATCCAGACGAACTGGCGAACCAGCCCGTTATTTTGTGAGGAGACGAGATGCAGGCGTATGCGGGGTGGTGGATTCTGGCGGCGGTGCTGGTGGGAGTGGAGCTCACCAGCGGCACCTTCTATCTGTTGGTGTATGGCCTGGCCGCGGCAGCTGCAGGACTGGCCGCCTGGCTCGGGGCTGGCCTGCTGGCGCAACTTGTGACGGCGGGCGTGATCGCCGTGCTGGGCACGCTGGCCTTGCGCCGCTGGAAACGGGGAACCGGGCAGCCTGAATCCACCGTGCAGGATCTCGACATCGGCCAGACCGTGCAGATCGAGTCCTGGCAGGACGGCCGCGGCCAGGTCAAATACCGCGGCGCGCTGTGGGACGCCGAAGCCGAATCGGCCGGCGTCGACAGCACGCGCCCGCTGGTGATCCGGGCCGTCCGGGGCAATACGCTGGTTCTGGGCAATTAATCAGGGAGAAAAACAAATGGACATCGTCGCACTCGTCATTCTTATCGTCATCGCCATTGTCGTCGCCAAAGGAGTGCGCGTGGTGCCGCAGCAGAACGCCTGGGTGGTCGAACGCCTCGGCAAGTTCCACGCGGTGCTCGGCCCCGGCCTCAACCTGGTCATCCCTTTCATCGACACCGTCGCCTACAAGCATTCGCTGAAGGAAATCCCGCTCGACGTGCCGAGCCAGGTCTGCATCACCCGCGACAATACCCAGCTGGCGGTCGACGGCATCCTGTACTTCCAGGTCACCGATCCGAAGATGGCGTCCTACGGCTCGAGCGACTACATCTCGGCGGTATCGCAGCTGGCGCAGACCACGCTGCGCTCGCTGATCGGCCGCATGGAACTCGACCGCACCTTCGAGGAGCGCGAGGAGATCAACCGCGGCGTGGTGATGGCGCTCAACGAGGCGTCGACCAACTGGGGCGTCAAGGTGCTGCGCTACGAGATCAAGGACCTGACGCCGCCGAAGGAGATTCTCCACGCGATGCAGCGCCAGATTACCGCCGAACGCGAGAAGCGCGCGTTGATCGCCTCGTCGGAAGGACGCATGCAGGAGCAGATCAACATCGCGACCGGCGAGCGCAATGCGGCGATCCAGCAGTCGGAAGGCGAGATGCAGGCGGCGATCAACGTCGCGCAGGGCGAGGCCGAAGCGATCAAGGCCATCGCCGCCGCCAACGCCGAAGCCATCGCCCGCGTCGCGCGTGCTGTCGAACTGCCCGGCGGCATGCAGGCGGTGAACCTGAAAGTGGCGGAAAAGTACGTCGAGGCCTTCGCCGGCATCGCCAGGGCCGGCAACACCCTGATCGTGCCTTCGAACATGGCGGATATCAGTTCGCTGATCGCGGGGGCGATGAGCGTGGTGAAGTCCCAGGACGGGGCGGCGAAGACGCGATCCTGAGGCCATCTTGACGGCGAGGGGTAAGGTGCGTGGCGGTCCCCGCCTGCCAAAATAGCGGCGAAGTCCAGGCAAAGAAGGGGACGCCAGCCCGGCTGCGGGGTGCGGTCATCCCGCGTTGGGGCGGCGTTGTCCGGCTCAAGCTTTGAGCCATTTTGCCGATTATTCTGTCAAGCCTGAGAACTTCGCCCTGCCTAAGGATCGCCATGAAACGACCCCTCTCACTGCTGCTGGCGGCCTTGGCCAGCTGGGTGATCTCCCTGCCGTCCTCTGCGAATCAGGGCAGGGGAGTCGAGGCCAGGCTTCCGTCCGGCAGGATGGCCAGCGCAGACTTTCATGCGGGGGAAAAAGGCATGCCCGGGGTGCTCGTCCTGCATGGTTTTCTTCAGACCCGGGCGTTTCCCACCGTCGCCAGCATCATGGAGGCGCTGTCCACGGCCGGCTATACGGTCGTGGCGCCCACGCTTTCGCTGGGGATTTCGCGCCGCAACAGAAGCCTGCCTTGCGAGGCGATCCATCTGCATACGCTGGACGACGATGTGGCAGAGATCGCGCTCTGGGTGAACTGGCTGACGCAGAAAGAGCATTCGCGCATCATTCTGGTGGGGCACAGCTTCGGCAATGTGCAGCTGCTTGCTTATCTGAGCCGCACGCCGGCACATGCGGTGAAACAGGCGCTGATGATCAGCCTGATCGATGTGGAGGCGAAACAGAGCGCCCAGAAGCGGGCCCGGCTTGCGCAGGAATTGCGCGATCGCGTGGCGCGTGGTGTCGCTTCGCTGGCCGAGGCTGAATTCGGACATTGCAGGAAATATGTCAGTCCGCCTGGCGCCCTGCTTTCCTACATGGAGATCAGCCGAAGCAGTATCCTCGATTCCCTTGCGAAATCCCCGGTGCCGGCCGAGGTCGTGATGGGGGGCAGGGATGACCGCATGGGACCCGACTGGGTGGAAAAACTGGCTTCGCGCGGTATCGCCGTGCGCGTGATTCCCGGCGCCTCGCACTTCTTCGCAACCAGTACGAGTTCGATCTTCAGGAAGCCGTGCTGAAGGCGTTGCCGGGGCGCTGACGATGCGTCTCCCTTCCATGCGGGCGCGACTTGCGCCGAGGCCGATAGCCCAGTATGCGCTGATGCTTTTCTTCGTGACGGTGGCCGCGCTGGGGGTTCTTGCAGGCTTTGTTTTTCACGACACCGCCCGCCTCAGGGAGCAGATTACTCAATCCGACGAAAAGCTCGCCCTTCAGGAACTCGACGAGGCGATCGTGCTGCTCGCGCAGCAGGCAAAAAGCGCTGCCCAGGCCCTGATGCAGTGAGATGAGGCGCGCCAGCAACTGGAAAACCCGACTTACTACACCTATTGGCGCAATTCGCGCGCACTTTCAGCGGGCATCCTCCCGGAAACGCTCGATGCAATCGATCTCTATGATTCGCAGGGGCGCATCCTGTCGGCCGACAGCTCGGGCGAGGCCAGCATGCCGGCCCATATTGCCGCGCGGGACATGCAGCCGTTTCTGATGCATGAATTCGGGCACGAGCACCTGTATTTCTTTTTTCCGCTTTACCGGGATGACGCCGGCATCCAGCTGATCGGTTACGCAGGATTCAAGTTCGATTTCCAGGCGGAACTCGAGCGGCTGCGCAAATTCCGCTATCTGGATTTGGCGAGCGTGCGCGTTGTCGCCAGCGAGGGCGAGCGCATCCCGCTGCAGGGCGTCGTGTCCGCCCTGAAATTCCGCACCGTCGCCAATCCCGAGATGCACGCGCTCGAAAAGATCATCAGTCGCTCGTT
Organism: Pseudomonadota bacterium; assembly: GCA_021791235.1. The sequence goes on along the minus strand of JAJYXA010000540.1, from coordinate 1,309 downwards.
TTATGAAATTGCCGCCATCATCGCCGCCGTTTCCCTGATCGGTTATCTGGCGCTCGTATCCGTGGTCACCAAACCGCTGCGGCGCTTGTCCGACCATATCGAAACGATGCGGCGCGGCAAGGGGGCCCAGCTTGGCGATTCTTACCAGGGCGTGCTGGCAGTGGCGGAACTCGAAAACGTCCGCCGGTCGCTTAACGACTACCAGCAGCAGCTCGACGACATGCACGTCAGCCTGGCGCACAAGAATCAGGAATTGTGGGCCCTGGCACATCATGACCCGTTGACGGGCATCCTGAATCGCCGTGCCTTCGACGATGACTGGCGCGCCATGCGCCGCGCGCATGGCGACTCCCGATTGGGAGCGGCCTTCCTGCTGTTCGACTGCGATCACTTCAAGGCCATCAACGACACCTATGGGCACCAGGTCGGCGATCAGGTCATTCAAGGGCTGGCCGAGTCGCTGCATGCAGCGCTGAGAGCGGGGGACCGCCTCTACCGGCTGGGAGGGGACGAATTTGCGACGGTTCTTGTTTCCGCCGATAACGAGCACGCCAGGCAAGTGGCGGAGCGCTGCATGGAACAGGTTCTGCGCCACGATTTTACGGCCTACGGGGTCAGGGAGCCGGTCCGCGTCAGCGTCGGCATCGCCTGCCTCGACGATGCCGAAGTGGAGATGGAGACGCTGCAGCGTCTGCACCGCCAGGCCGATATCGCCATGTACTACGCCAAGCGTCCGGGTCAGAGCAAGATCGCGCTCTATTCGCCGGAGATGGGCGAATGCCTGGAGGCGGTGGTATCGAGCGCCGAGACCAGCGCGGTCTACGAAGCGATGGCTGATCCCGGCAGGCTGGAGATGCATTATCAGCCGGTGCTGGAGTTGACGACCTTGCAGTTCGAATACTACGAGGCCCTGGTGCGCATCCGTGGCGAACATGGACTGATCATGCCGGCCAGTATTTTTTCGGTGATCGAACTGCGCGGGCTGGAGTGCGAGCTCGACCTGGTCGTGCTGGAGCGGGTGCGGCGCGATCTGGAAGCAGGGTGCATTCCCGAGGGCGCAGGGGCGTCGCTCAACGTGTCCGGTCCCGGCATCGTCAATGCGCGCGTCAACGACAAGCTGATGCAGTTCGCCCCCCTGCTGTCCGCATACAAGCCGGTGCTGGAAGTGACGGAAACCGCGCTGATCACCCAGATCGCCCAGGCCTCGGCCAACCTCAACCGGCTGCGCAAGGAGGGGTTCACCATCGCGCTCGATGATTTCGGCAGCGGCTATTCCTCCCTGCGCTATTTGTCGAGCATGCCGGTGGAC
>JAJYXA010000085.1 GCA_021791235.1 Pseudomonadota bacterium | reverse complement strand
CCCATGCACGTTACATCTACATCCACGGCACCCACGAAGAGCACAAGATCGGCACGCCGGCCTCGCACGGCTGCATCCGCATGAAGAATGCGGATGTGGCGGAACTGTTCGATCTGGTGGAGGTGGGGACGGAGGTCAGGATTTCTTGAGGCAACGTGAATCCCAGGCTGTATATTTTTATATAAAAACAACAAGATACAACATTAATTTGAATGTATGTCCAAGAAAAGGGAGGGTGTGCCACTGCTGCGGCGCGAGGACTGCCGTGCCGATCAGGGCTGTTTCTTCGCGCTGCCATGGTTCAAATGTACCATTGAGAGAATACTTATGCAAAAAAATAATCTATTACACATAATTCAATAAAATTTACTTATTTTAAAGAACCGGCCTTCAGGGTGGAGCGAGACACGATCCGCACGCTTTCCTCGCGGCGGCGTTTCCATTTCCCTCGAATTTCCTTGCCCGCACGCGACAGGGGGGCATGTCTGCACGCACGCATCGCTAAGATTTTCAGGTGGCATGGACCGCCTGGCAGGAATCACCCGGAGGCCGGCCTGTTGATCGGCCCCCCCGGCTCTCGTTTCAATAACTGTGCCTGGCACAGGCATATGAGGAGAAGGTAGATGAAGCGCAGAAGTTTTCTCAAAGCAGGAACGGCGGGGTTTGCAAGCGTCCTCGCCACGGGGGCCGTGTCGTGGGCGCCGCGCGCAGAGGCGGCCACCGTCAGCAGGACGTTCTACATTACGGATGGCACTCGCACCATGCCCGACGGGGTCTCGGTGTACTTCAAGGGGTACAGCGATTCCGCCACCGGCCTTGACGTCCCTGCCGCGTCCCTCATCTGCCAGGAAGGCGACACCCTGCAGATCACCGTGGTCAACCTGCTGGCCGTGACGCACAATTTCGTCATCGGCGGGCTGAAGGCGGGCGACCCGCCGCTTGCCGGCACCGGCGATATCGCCAGCGGCAACAGCAAGACGATCACCTATACCGTTCCCACCGGCAAGGCCGGTTCCTACCTGTTCTACGACAACAAGACCAGCTACAACGTGTTCCTCGGATTGCACGGGGGGCTGGCGATCATGCCGGCGGGCAAGAGCGACGAGCTCTATCCCGGCAGCCCGAAATTCAAGAAACAGCTGTTCTGGATCTTCAACGACATCGATCCGGCGCTGAATGGCGCCGTGCAGCGGGGCGTTGCGGTGCCCGCCAGTTTCACGCCGCGCTATTTCACCATCAACGGTCTGACCTCGTTGCCGCCGGGCGCGGCTGGCCACGGCGATCCCACGCGCGATGCCCTGGTCGACCCGCGCTCGCAGCTGTCGGGGTATGTGGGCGATCGTACCCTGGTGCGCATGCTGAATGCGGGCATGTGTTCGCATGCGATGCATGTGCACGCCAACCATATGGAGTGGCTGACGGATCGCGGTTCGGTGCGGCCTTCGATCTGGAAAAAGGACACGATTCAGGTGCGCAACAACCTGGGCAAGATTGACGCCACCTTCCCGTTCGAGGCGCCACCCGATGCCTACCCGCCGGTAAGCAAGGGGTATTTCCCCATGCACCTGCACGACGAGATGTCGCAGACGGCCGGTGGCGGCTTGTACCAGTTCGGGTCCGCGACCGAAATCGTATTCAAATAAGACATCGAGGAGATTGACATGGGAATGAATGGTGGCGGTGGAATGGGCGATGCCTGCTATGTGTATCCGGGCGCACCGGCGACCCCGGGGTGGGTCACGCCCGACGTGAGATTCAGGCGCGGCATCTACATGAACGGCTCGCTGCTCTTCGACGATGGCAACTCGGTGACGATCTGGGGGTTTACCGACCTTGCGGCGGGCCAGGGGCAGGACGACCAGATGGGCGGCGGTTCCTTCCCGTCGCCGGCGATTCGCGTGACCGAAGGGCAGATCGTGCACACGGAACTGACGGTGAACATGATGTGGATGCACACCATCCACCATCACGGCATTGAGCCGAGCCAGGAAAACGACGGCGTCGGCCACTTTTCCTGGGACGTGACCGGCGGCACCTACACCTATCAGTGGCGGCCCAAGCACGCGGGCACCTATTTCTATCACTGCCACACCAACACGCCGCTGCATGCGGAAATGGGCATGTACGGCGGCCTGATCGTGGACCCGAAACCGAATCCCAACGATCCGCCGGGGACCCGGCGCGCATTCGCCAACGGGCCGGTCTACGACGTCGAGGCGATCTGGGCGGCGGACGAGATCGACCCCGCCTGGCACACCCTGCAATGGGCGGCCGGCACCTGCGGCGGCGATGCCGGATTGAACAACCTCAACCCGAAGTATTTCATCATCACCGGCGTCGATGGCGCGAACTCGGCGCTGACCCATCCCGGCGTGGCGGTGACCATGCAGCTTGGCCAGACCTTGCTGGCGCGCTATATCTGCGCCGGCTTCCATCCGCAGAAAATCAGTTTTGGCGGACTGACCGTCAGCGTGGTGGCCTCCGACGGCCGGCCCTTGCCGCAGCCGTGGCAGACCGGCGCCATCGAGGCGCATTCGGCCGAACGCTACGACTGCATCATCAAGCCGGCCAGCCGCGGCACCTGGACCGTGACCGTCCAGTTCCTGCACTGGCGCACCGGCGCGGTGATGGGGACGGCGCGCACACGCATCAATGTGATCTGAACACACCGACCGGCATGGGAAGGGGGAGGCGTCCCCCTTATTTAGTTTTTGTTTTTTGTCGGCACAGTCGTCCTGTCCATGGGATTTTAGCGAGTACGACGGTGATCTGGTACCGGCGCTCGCCGGCCTGAAGGCGAAAAAATTCCGCCTGGTGTTCCGCCCGTCCGCCGATCCGGCCGTGCGCGCCCAGCAGTTCGACTTCGTCTGCCGTGCCGCGCTCGCTGCGGGCAACCTGACCCTTGTCGTCGAGGAGTTGCGCTTCGTCACCACTCCGAGCCGCGCGCCGCTCGGCTGGGCGCAGGTGTGCCTGACCGGGCGCCACAAGGGGCTGCGGGTGTTCGGCCTCTCTCAGCGCCCGGCCAGCATCGACAAGGACTTCCTGGGCAACTGCACCGCCATCCGCACCGGCCGGCTCGCCTACCCGGAAGACGTCAAGGCCGTCACAAAAGTGATGGGCGTGCCGCCCGCCAGGGTCGAGTCATTGCGGCCGCTGGAATGGCTGGAAAAAGACATGGCGACGGGTAGAATATCCTCCGGTGTGTTGACGTTTTGAGGGGGTTTCCATGAGTGCCATCGCTTTTACCCAGTTCCGCAAGCATCTGACCGAGGCGGTCGAAGAGGTGTGCGACAGCGGCGAGCCGCTGACCGTGACGCGCGCCGACGGCCGTGACGTGGTGATCGTGCCGGCTGCCGAGTGGTCGGCTATGCAGGAAACCCTGCACCTGAAATCATCCCCGCTGAACGCGGCCCTGCTGGATGCGGCCATCGCCGAGCTTGAAGCCGGCGGCGGGGTGGAGCGCGAAATTTGAAGGTCGTTTTTTCCAGCCAGGCCGACAAGGACTGGCGCCACTGGGAGAAGCACAATCCCGCCGTCCTCGACAAAATCCGCACCCTGCTGCACGAGATCGAAGCCGACCCGTTCAAGGGCACCGGAAAGCCCGAGTCGCTGAAGGAAAACTGGCGCGGCTACTGGTCGCAGCACCGGCGAGCATCGTCTGGTTTACAAGGTCGAAGACGGAAAAATTTTTCTCGCGCAGTGCCGTTTCCACTACTCGAAAAAGTGATCACATAGCGCGCCATCCCATAGGGGGGCAAATTTCGCGCTTTCAAAAAAACTGTGCATCGTTCACCCCATGGTCGGCGCGGCCGCTGCCGGCTTCGCCGTCGGCCAGGTCGGCCGCATCGACGTCAACGTCAACGCCAAGACGATTCAGACGTACAAAAACCTCCAGCGCCTGATCGACCTGAACACGTTCTATGACCGCTCGCCGGATACCGTCGCCGCCACCGGCACCGAGTTCGTGCTGCACTTCGAGCGCGCCGAACTGCATAGCCTGGCCGACCGTCGCGGCCCAGGCCTCGGCACCGCCGACGTGGCGACCTTCACCGTCGAGCTTGACCTCGGCGCCGTGCCGGCCAACTTCACCCTCAAGACCTACGCCGAAATCGACCCGCTGCCGCAGCCGTTCGGCCTGTTCACGCGAATCCGCGAGTTCCCGTTCAACGCGCCGGCCGCCGGCATCGTCGAAATGGACAAGTTCCCGCGTCAGGGTTTGTACCAGGCGATCCACATGCAGAAGTCCGACATCACCCAGGTCGAGGTCGAGGCCAACGGCAACAAGATCGTCGACGCCTCGACCGCAGTGCTGCATCGAGTCGCCAAGGAAGGCGCGCCGAGCAAGCGCGTGCCGGTGGCGGGCTATACCCACCTCGACATGGCGACCGACGGCGATCTGTTCCAGTCGATCCGCGCCGAGGCCCTGGGCGACTTCCGCCTGAAAATGACCGTCTCCTCGGCGGGCGCGTTCGACATCGTCACCGAGACGCTCGACTCGCTGGCCTCGGTCTGAGGAGCGCGCCATGGGCTCGTTTTTCGAAGGCTTCACCATCGACAAGCTGCTGGCGGCCACCCAGGCCTTTAACCAGCAGCGCATCGACCGCCGAATGCAGGAACTCCAGGCGCAGGCGTACCTGAACAGCATCCCGGCGCGCTCCGGCAACCCGAACGCCAGCTCGAACCCGGCCAGCCAGACCGAGGGCGACAGCTGGTTCAAGCGCCACGGCCTGACGCTGGCGCTGGTCGCCGTCGCCGGTGTCGTCGCCTGGAAGGTGCTGAAGTGACCATTCCCATGCCGTCGTCCGTCACCTCGGCGGCCAACGTGTATCCGTATGCCGCGTCCGGGCCCATGTCCGGGGCCTTCACCAGTTCGCCGGTGTACAACAAGCCATTCATCGACCTGGAAAACCCCGTGCACCTGGCCGTGCTTGGGGTCGCCGGTCTGCTGGTGCTGCTGTGGCTGAAAAAGCGCCGCTGACCCACGTCTGGCGTAGATCGCCCTGGTGCGACGACGCCGAGGCGGCCATCGGGCCGCTGATCCGGGCCGACCGGGCGGGCATCCTGGCCGACATCGAGGCCGGCCTGTCGCAGCTGTTCCACGTCGAGGGTACGGATTACGGCGGCTGGTTCCTGATCCGCTTCTTCGACAACGACGCCGGCAGACCAGCAAGCCGATCTCGTTGCAGGACGTTGAAGGCGTCTCTATCGTCGGCAACGAAGGCCCGGTGCAGATTACCGACGGCGGCGCGATTGCGTCGAACCGTGACGTGATGCTCTCCGCGATCGAGAAAGCCGCCGAGCTCACGCTCGGGCTGGTCAGCGCCCAGGCCGCAGCTTCGCCACCGCCGCCCAGGAGCAGGCCAACAAGTTTGCCTACGACGCCGGCCGCCCAGAGGCATCGACGCTGAAGGACAGCGGGAAGGTCCTGCTCTGGGTCGGCGCCTCATCGCCGGCGCCATGATCTTGAAGGAACTGAAACTGCAATGAGAGCCTACGCCGTCACCATCCCCGCCGGATCGGTCGAGGAATTCGCCGTCATCGGCGACTACATCCGCCTCAAGACCGCCGGCGTCTCGGTCTCCTTCACCGTCGAGGAAATCGGCGAATCGGTCGAGCTCGAACAGGGCGACGCCGCCAACCTGAGCCGGTTCCGCCGGCTCAAGGTGCGGCACGCCAGCGGCGCGGATCAGGCCATCGTTTTCTATATCGGCAACGGCACCATATCGCCGTTCTCGGCGTTTTGAAAAGTCTTATTGCACGCATGAAAGACCCTGATCGTTTCGCCTCGCGCGTGATCTACATTGGCTGGGGCATCATCGGAACCTTCGGCATCGCCCAGCTCATCACCGCCGTGCGCTGGTGGTGATCCCGACCGCCGCCAGCTGCTCGCGCTTCTCCGCCTCGATTCACGTCCAGTCGCCGGCGCGCTTCGCCTGGCGTATCTTTTCCGCAACATTCCAGCATTCCGCGTAGCGCTGCCGGCGCGCGGCCGACGTCGTGCGCGGCCAGCCCGGCACCACGCCGATCCAGATTTCGACTTCTTCCAGCGAGACGGGGATTTCCCCGAAGAGGTCAAGCAGTGAGGGGCGCATGGTCAAACTGGCGATAACGGAGCCAGTTGGCCAGGCTTGAGGCGCGGCGCATTACCGCGCGACTGATTTTACATAATATACATTATGTGCATATTATCGGGTCTTGATAAAGCCCCAAAGGGGCGTTCGCATTGCTCAAGTAGACTCGTCTGGCCACATCCCTGACCCTACTAGGCCTCCATCAAACCTAAATTCGTTCAATTTGTCAATATCTCCGCTTACATCTGTTGGGCCATGCTTACAGTACGAACTCAAAATCAAACCGCCCGGCAAGCGCAACAGGCTTTACTTGTGATCGCAGTACAGCGGTCAAGCGACAGCAAGCACCAAATGTCCAAGAGGTTCGGCGGCAGGCTTCACCTTGATTTCGATGTCATAGCCCAACCGATTCAAGCAGTCCATCAACTTGCGTTCGGACAGGTTGGAGAAGTCGCCGCGCAGCATGCCGGACACCTTCGGCTGTGTGATGCCCATGCGGCGAGCCGCCTCATCTTGGGTGAGGCCGAGTTTGCGCACGGCTTTGGTGATCTCAATCACCAAACCGGATTTGATTTTGAGCTTTTCGGCGTCGGGCAGACCGAGATCGGCAAAGGCATTCCCCGAGCCTATTTCGACCTCAATGCCATCAATGATTCGTTTTGCCATTTCGTAGCTCCTTTGCAAGCACCTCGGCAACCTTCAGCCTGGTGCGGATGATGTCCATGTCCTCTTTCGGTGTGGCGATCCCGCTCTT
>JAJYXA010000436.1 GCA_021791235.1 Pseudomonadota bacterium | reverse complement strand
ATTGCGCCGCCATGCCTGCGTACTGGTTGTATTGCTGGGCCAGGCCGACCTTGTCGGTGTTGGCCTTGACGATGGGGGCGAAGCGTTCGGTGAGTTTGGCCTCGGTCTTCCTGCGGAAGAAATCGGTGGCCGATGTCTTGCCGCCGGTCAGAATACCCTTGGCATCTTCCAGCGTCATCGCTTTCACCGCATTCACCAGCAGCGGTTTGGCTTCCGGTACGGCGGCTTCGGCGGCGCGGTTCATCGACAGCACCAGTTCATCGGCCTGCTTGCCCATGCCGAACATGCGCATGGCTTTTTCGGCTTTCTGCAGGCTGGGTGGGAGCGGAATTTTCAGCGCGGCGTTGCCGAAGAAGCCGTCTTTCTGACCGAGTTGCGCGACTGCGGCATCGGCGCCGCGCGTGAGCGCCTCCTTCAGCCCGGAATTGATCTCGGTGGTCGAGAGTGCATCGACGCTGCCGGTCGTGGCGGTCTCGCTGGCAGGTTGGCTGGTTACGCCCTTGTGAATTCCGCTCCAGTCGAAGGCGTGGGCTGGCAGGCTCAGCGCAAGGCCGGCTGCCAGCATGATCCAGCGCTTTGAAATAAATGCAGCCATGATGTGTCTCTTGGGGCGTGTCGGGTTACAGCACTTCTGCAGCATAGTCTGCCAGACGCGAACGTTCACCCCGCTGCAGGGTGACGTGGCCGTTGTGCGGCCAGCCCTTGAAGTGATCGACCACGTAGGTGAGGCCGGAGCTGCCTTCGGTGAGGTAGGGCGTGTCGATCTGCGAGATGTTGCCGAGGCACACCACCTTGGTGCCGGGGCCTGCGCGTGTGATCAGCGTCTTCATCTGCTTGGGCGTGAGGTTCTGCGCCTCGTCGATGATGAGAAACTTGTTGAGGAAGGTGCGGCCGCGCATGAAGTTGAGCGATTTCACTTTTATTCGGCTGCGGACCAGATCCTGCGTGGCGGCGCGCCCCCAGTCGCCGGCCTCGTCGTCACTCTTGTTCAGCACGTCGAGGTTATCTTCAAGCGCACCCATCCACGGCGTCATCTTTTCCTCTTCAGTGCCGGGCAGAAAACCGATGTCCTCGCCCACCGGCACGGTGACGCGGGTCATGATGATCTCGCTGTAGAGCTTCTTGTCGAGTACCTGTGCCAGTGCGGCGGCCAGGGTCAGCAGGGTCTTGCCGGTGCCGGCCTGGCCGAGCAGGGTGACGAAGTCGATCTCGGGATCCATCAGCACGTTGAGCGCGAAGTTCTGCTCGCGGTTGCGCGCGGTGATGCCCCAGACGTTGTTCTTGTGGTGGGTATAGTCGCGCACGGTGACCATCTCGGCCAGCTTGCCCTCGACCTTCAGCACCTTGGCATAGAGCGGGTTGGGGCCTTCCTGAAAGACGAATTCGTTGGGCAGTATGCTCGAAACCAGGGGGCCCTTGATGCGGTAATAGGTCTGGCCATTGGCCTGCCACGATTCCATGCCCTTGCCGTGCGTGTCCCAGAAGTCGGCGGGCAGTTCGCGCAAGCCGGCGTAGAGCAGATCGGTGTCTTCCAGCACCTTGTCGTTGAAGTAGTCCTCGGCGGGCAGGCCAAGCGCACGCGCCTTGATGCGCATGTTGATGTCTTTCGACACCAGGATGACCTGACGCTTGGGGTGGTGGCGCGAGAGGAACAGCACCACGCCGAGGATCTGGTTGTCGACCTTGCTGGTCGGCAGGCTCATCGGGATGTCGCCGCTGATCGCCTGGGTTTGCAAAAACAGCCGGCCGGTGGCGGCGTTGTGGCTGTGCGGCGAGAGCGGCACGCCGTCCTCGATGGTGTCGAGCTTGCTGACGATTTCGTCGATGAAGCGGCTGGCCTGGCGCGCATTGCGCGACACCTCGGTCATCCCCTTCTTGTGCAGGTCGAGTTCTTCCAGGGTGGCGATCGGCACGTAGATGTCGTGCTCCTCGAAGCGGAACAGGCTGGTGGGGTCGTGCATCAGCACGTTGGTATCCAAAACGAACAGCTTGGTCTGGGCGGTGGCTTTTCTTCTCGGCATGGCGTGGTCGTGGTGACGGAGGATGGGAGTGCTTTCATCCTACCTCAAGCGGATGGCTGCCTGTCCAGTGAAAAAAGTAAACCTGAAACAGGCGGGCCGGGACGGATCGGGGGGCGGATTTCTCAGTAGAATGCCCGATTCTGGACCGGAGATTCGGATTCCCCATGCGTCGTCGGCTGGCGTTGCTGTGTCTGGCCTGGGCGTGGGCGCTGCCGCTGCACGCCCAGGTCACGTCACACATTCTGTTGCAGGACTCGCCGCTGGCCGGCTTCCAGTACCACGCGGGCAAGATGCTGTGGCCGCAGATGCAGGTGGGCGATGCGCTGACCCTGATCCGCGAGCCGGACAACCCCCACGATGCGAAGGCGGTGCGGGTGGAATGGCGGGGCCACAAGATCGGTTATGTGCCGCGCCGCGAAAATGCCGACGTGGCGCGTTTCATGGATGGCGGCCAAAAACTGGTGGCCCGCATCAGCCGGCTGGCCGAGGTGCGCGATCCGTGGTCGCGGGTGCGCTTCGAGGTTCTGATTCCCGTGCAACCCGCCGAGCCGGGGGTGCCATGAAGCGTCGGATTGTCTGCCGCAAGCGGTAAAATCGCACCCATGAAACTGCTCGTTCTCGATACCTCCACCGAATGGTGCTCGGCTGCGCTATGGCTGGATGGACACATCCATGCGCGCCGGATGCTGGCCGAACAGCGGCACAGCAGCCTGTTGCTGCCGATGGTGGACGAACTGCTGCGCGAAACCGGCGTCACGCTGCGCCAACTCGACGGCATCGGCTACGGCGCTGGGCCGGGCTCGTTTACCGGCCTGCGCATTGCCTGCGCAGTGACGCAGGGTCTGGCGTTCGGTGCCGATCTGCCAGTGGTCGGCGTTTCCACCCTGGAGTCCATCGCCGAGCAAACAGGGGCGGACAGGGTATTGACCGTGCTCGATGCGCGCATGGCCGAGGTGTACTGGGCGGCGTATCGGCGCGAGGGTGCCGGGTGGTGCACGGTGACGGAGCCACAACTGGCGCTGCCGGAATCGGTGGTCGTTCCCGCTGGTGAAAACTGGATTGGCGCCGGCAATGGTTTCGTTGCCTTGGGCGACGTGTTGCGCCCGCGTCTGGCGTCTGCACTTACACGTATCGACGACACGCTCATGCCCGATGCCGCCGCGATGGCGCCGCTCGCCGTCCGGGCATTCGAACGCGGCGAAGGCATGGATGCCGCGCTTGCCGCGCCGGTTTACCTGCGCGACAAGGTGGCGCTCACGGTGGACGAGCGCCGCGCGAGACAGCCGGCATGAGCGCGGTCTTCGAAATTGCGCACCACCTGCGCCCGATGACCGAGGCCGACCTGCCGCGCATCCACCGGATCGAGCTCGCGAGCTACGAGTATCCGTGGAGCCTGGGCAATTTTGCCGATTCGTTGAGCGCCGGCTACAGCATGTGGGTGCGCGAGGCCGAAGGCGAGATCATCGGCTATTACGCGTTGATGGCGGCGGCGGGCGAAGCCCATCTGCTCAACCTCACCATCGCCCCGATGTGGCGCCGCCACGGTCTCGGGCGCGACCTGCTCGAACATTGCCTGGCGCGTGCCTGCGACCATCGGGCCGCAAGCCTGTTTCTCGAGGTGCGCACCTCCAACGTTGCCGCCATCGCGCTGTATCACAGCAGCGGCTTTGTCGATCTGGCCGTGCGCCGCGGCTACTACCCGGCGCGCCGGGGGCGCGAGGATGCGCTCATCATGAAGAAGGAACTGACGTGTTGAGCCGTGACGATGTCTTCAAGGAGCTGGGCATCGGCCCCGTCTGGCGGCTGCGCGAGACGCGTCCTGCTCCCCGCTCCCCGCTCCCCGCTCCCGGCTCGCCGTCCTACACCTGGGATCAACTGGCCGACGCCGTCGCCCATTGCACCGCCTGCAAGCTCTCCGCCACGCGCACGCAGGGCGTTCTCGGCGTCGGCGACCGCAACGCCGACTGGCTGGTCATCGGCGAGGCGCCTGGGGCGGATGAAGACAGAGTGGGCGAGCCTTTTGTCGGACAGGCGGGTAAGCTGCTCGACGCTATGCTGGTCTCGATCGGTCTGAAGCGCGGCGACAACGTCTACATCACCAACGTGCTGAAATCGCGCCCGCCCGGCAACCGCAATCCCGAGCCGGACGAGGTGGCCGCGTGCCGCCCCTACCTGCTGGCGCAGATCGAGCTCATCCAGCCCAAGCTCATCCTCGCGCTGGGACGCTTCGCCGCACAAAGCCTGCTCGGCACCGACGAGGCGATCGCCCGCCTGCGCGGCCGCGTGCACCAGTTCCAAGGCGTGCCGCTGGTGGTGACCTATCATCCGGCTTACCTGCTACGCAACCTGCCCGACAAGGCGCGTGCGTGGGAGGACTTGTGCCTCGCGCGGCGCACGATGCAATCCCTCGTCACTGCTTAACCGCTCACCGTTCACTACTCACCACTCACCGCTCACCGCTCACCATTCACCCGCAATGAAACTTCTGCATTCCGCGCTGCGCTTTCGCGTCAATTATTTCTCCGACCTCGGCCGCCATCAGGTGGTGGTGTGGATGCCGGGCGACACGCCGCCGGTCGACGCCCAAGTCGACGTCGGCCCCAAGATCGAGCATGAGGTGCCGAACGAGGTGTTCCGCAGCGACATCGCACCGCTGAAAATGGGGCGCTTCTATCCATCGCAGCTGCTGCACGCCGACGATGCGCCCGCCCCGATGTTCCGGGTGATGAAGCTCAACGCAGCCAGCTTCATCGCCAACTTCAGCCATCCGCTGCAGGGCCGCATCTTCAGCATCGACAGCGGCAAGAGCGACGTTTCGACCGAACCGGTCGGCCAGGTTGAGCAGTTGCTCGAATGGAGCGGCATGGAAACGCAGATGCAGACGCCGACCGATTTCGAAGGGCCGGATGCATTCAGTCGCGAAGACGAATTTCCCGATACCGAGTTCTATGCGCTCGCCCGCAAGGTCACCCACGTCGATGCCGTCTGCGCGCGCCGCATCCAGGCGCTGTACCGCACGGTGCTGCCGGAGAACGCGCGGGTGCTCGACCTGATGGCCGGCTGGCGCTCGCACTTGCCAGACACCGTGCAGTCCGCCGTCGGGCTGGGTCTCAACGCCGAGGAGCTCGACGACAATCCGCAGCTGGCCGAGCGCATCGTCAAGGACATCAACGCCGATCCCGCACTGCCGTTCGCCGACGCCAGCTTCGACGCCGTGGTGTGCACCGTGTCGTTCGAATACCTGACGCAGCCGCACAAGATCGTCGCCGAAGCCAAGCGGATATTGAAGCCGGGCGGCATGTTCGTGGTGACGCTGTCGCACCGCTATTTCCCGCCCAAGGTGATCAGGCTGTGGACGCAGCTGCACCCGATGGAGCGCATGGCCTGGGTCGGCACGCTGATCAGGCAGGCAGGCTTCAAGAAGGTGGAAACCTATGTCGAGCGCGGCCTCAAGCGTCCCAAGGATGATCGCTATGCCGACAAGCTCACCGAGTCCGACCCGCTGTTCGCCACCTGGGGCGTGGCGTAGACTGCAGCAATCACGATCCACCAATCTGGGAGACGACGATGTTCAAGTGGCTGAATGCGTTTAAATGGGCGGTCGCGGGATGCATGGTGCTGGCCCTGTCGGGCTGCGGCTACAACACGCTGCAAAGCTCCGACGAGGAGATCAAGGCGACCTGGGCCGAAGTGCTGAACCAGTACCAGCGCCGCGCCGATCTGGTGCCGAACCTGGTCAATGTGGTGAAAGGTTACGCTTCACACGAGAAGGATGTGTTTGTCAGTGTCACCGAGGCACGTGCCCGTGTGGGCGCAATCCAGGCGACGCCGGAACTGATCAACGACGAGGCCGCATTCCAGAAATTCGTTGCCGCGCAGGGCGAGCTGACCGGCGCGATCTCCCGCCTGCTGCTGGTCGCCGAGAGCTATCCGCAGCTGAAGGCAGACGGCCTGTTCCGCGACCTGCAGGCGCAACTCGAAGGGACCGAGAACCGCATCACCGTCGCGCGCAACCGCTACATCGCCGCGGTGAAAGCCTACAACGTCACGGTGCGCTCCTTCCCCTCCAACCTGACTGCGATGATGTTCGGTTACAAAACCAAGCCGAGCTTTACGGTGGAAAACGAGAAGGCCATCGCCGTGCCGCCCAAGGTCGATTTCGGCACACCTGCTCCGACACCCGCAGCAGCGCCTGCACCCGCAGCGCCCGCGGGCGGCTACTGATCCCGGATGAACCGGCTGCTCCGGGCGCATACGATCTTTCACGCGCTTCAGCCCGTAGAAAGTCGGAGTACCCACAAGGGGTATCGAGATCCCCTTGTGGGGCGTTTCGCGTTCGGTTTTCTGCTTGCGGTATTTGCGCTGACCGCCTGGGCCCAGGTGGCGGTGCCCGAACTGTCGCGCCGGGTCACCGACCTGACTGCCACGCTCAGCGCCGATCAGGTTGCCGCGCTGGATAGCAAGCTGGCCGCGTTCGAGGCGAAAAAGGGCAGCCAGATCGCCGTGCTGATCGTTCCCACCACCCAGCCGGAAGACATTGCGCAGTTCGGCATCCGCGTGGCCGATCAATGGAAAATCGGACGCAAGAAAATCGACGATGGGGTGATCCTGATTGTCGCCAAAGACGACCGCAAATTGCGCATCGAAGTGGGGTACGGGCTGGAAGGTGCGATACCCGATGCGATCGCCAAGCGGGTGATCGCCGAAACCATCACGCCCTATTTCAAGACGGGCGATTTTTATGGCGGCATCGATGCGGGGGTGCAGCAGTTGATGCGGCTGATCGAAGGCGAGCCCTTGCCGCAGCCCAGTGCGCCCGACAACGGCGGGGGCGATGGCGCATTC
>JAJYXA010000179.1 GCA_021791235.1 Pseudomonadota bacterium | reverse complement strand
CCGACTCTCATGACCTCAACTTCTCGAACCGCCCGGTGCGGACCCGCATGCCGGGTGGTGTGGGAGGGGTGCGGTCAGGATTGACCGTCCCCTATCCCGATTGGTGCCCCGGCAGGGCGCAATTTACTTCAGTGTCGCATTCAGGAAGTCGGCCACCGCCGCCACCATCCCGGCTTCGCGCCCGGTGAAGAAATGGTCGGCACGGGCAATCATCACCTGTTTTGAGTCCCTGGCCGCCAGGCTCTGCTTGCGCTTGCCGGCGTTCGCCAGCACCGGCGGCAGGTCGTTGTCGCCGTACAGGTCCAGAACCGGCAGTTTCAACGCCGAGTAATCACCCACCGAAATGCCCAGGCTGGCCCACGACTTCACCGCGGGATCGGGTTTGCCGGCCAGGTACTCGCGGCTCATGCGCGAACCCATGCTGTGGGAGACGATGGCGATCTGCTGGTAGCCCCTGGCTTTCAGAAACGCGACCGCCTCGGCGATGCGCTCGGCCGCCTCGGGGAAGGTCGGCGGATAATCTTCGCCCTTGGCGTCGGCGGCCAGGATCGGCATCTGGATCGACAGGGTGGCGAAGCCGCGGTCGGCCAGTTCGGTGCGCAGCGTGCCGGTCATGCCCCAGTCGGGGTGGATGCCCAGGCCGTGAACGACAATCGCCGCCTTGCCGGCGTCCGTCGGGGTGAAGAGCGCCAGGAACATGTGATGTCCGCGCGGGGTCTGCAGATAGACCGGTTCGCCCACCACCAGCCCCGGCAACACCTCGTCCGCCCACTTTTTCTCGCGTGCGTAGTCGGAGGCCCCCGCCCATGTCCCCAGGGGGGAAAGCGCAATCCATCCCGCCATCAGACCCAACAGCATGTTTTTCTTCATATTTCGCCTCCTGCGCATTAAAGTTAGCAATTCGCCCGCCCGATAATTGAACGAAACTGTTCAATTTTCAACTGTTCAAGGTAGACAAATAGTGACCTCCACCCCCTTGCGTGTCGTGCCGCCCGGCTTGCCGTCCGCCCCGACGCGCGATGCACGGCCGCGGAGCGGCGCGCGGGTGGTGATTGTCGACGACCGCAGCACTGCGCGCAGCCTGCTCGAAGGGCTGGCGCGCACGCTGGAACCCGGGGTGGTGGTGAACAGCTTCGCCGACCCCCTGGAGGCGCTGGCGCAAATGCAGCTCGCGACTCCGGATCTCATCATTACCGACTACCGCATGCCGGGCATGGACGGCATCGAATTCACCCGCCGCGTCCGCGCGGAGCGCCGTCTGGCGGACGTGCCGCTGATCATCGTCACCGTGGTGGAAGACCGCCAGGTCCGCTATCAGGCGCTGGAAAACGGCGCCACCGACTTCCTGACCCGGCCGATCGATCCGCTGGAATGCCGCGCCCGCTGCCTCAATCTGCTGTCCCTGCGGCGCAGCCAGAGAATGGTGGCCGACCGCGCAATATGGCTGGAAGAGCAGGTGATGCAGGCCACCCGCGCGGTGCGCACCCGCGAGCGCGAGACCCTGATGAAGCTGGCCAAGGCGGGCGAATACCGCGACCAGGAAACCGGCAACCACATCATCCGCATGTCGAAATACGCCCGCCTGATCGCCGAGGAACTCAGGCTCACCGCGATGGAATGCGACGAGATCGAAGCCGCCTCGCCGATGCACGACATCGGCAAGATCGGCATTCCCGACCAGATCCTGCTGAAACCCGGGCGGCACACCCCGGACCAGCAGGAAATCATGCGCCGCCACCCGCTGATCGGCCACGAAATCCTCGCCGGCAGTCCCTCGCGCTACCTCCAGATGGGCGCCGTGATCGCGCTCGGCCACCACGAAAAATTCGACGGCAGCGGTTATCCGCAGGGTCTGGCCGGCGAAGACATTCCGTTGCCCGCGCGGATTGTGGCGTTGGCCGACGTGTTCGACGCGCTCACCTCCAACCGCCCCTACAAGCGCGCATGGTCGTTTCAGGACGCGCTGAACTACATCCAGTCCGAAAGCGGCAGGCATTTCGACCCCGCCTGCGTACGCGCATTCGAGCTGCGCATCGATGCCGTGGCGGCCATCATGCGCGAACTGGGCGACTCCCCCGACTGAACCCGCCGCCATGTTGAGGTTGCCGCTCTTCGGTTTAGCCAGGCGCCTGCGAGAGCGCATTCGCGCACGCCCGGACACCGAGTTTCAGCAGGCCACAATTCGCCTGTGCATCGTTGTTGGCTTCTATTTGTACTTCTCGCTCGCGGATCTGGGGCACAGCCCCGCAATCGCTGAGCAACTTCATTTCCTCGGCTTGGGCCTGACTCTCATTTCCTTATCCCTGCTGCTTGGTTCGATCATCGATCCGGGTGTCTCCGTCACCCGGCGCAGCATCGGTATGCTGCACGACTTCACCGTAGCCACGTACCTGCTGTCGATCACGAATGAAACCGGCGCGCCCATTGTCGCCACGTATCTGTGGGTCACACTGGGTAACGGTTTCCGCTATGGAATGCCGTATCTGTTCATCTCGACACTGGCGTCGGCGACTGGGTTCATTGTTGTCTATCAGTTCAACCCTTTCTGGCATTCGCATACCCCCCTCTGGTGGGGAATGTTGATCACGCTGATTGTGGTTCCGCTATATGCCTCAAGTCTGCTCAAACAGCTGCACGGTGCCGTTAGACGGGAAAAGGAAGCCAATCTGGCCAAGTCGAATTTCCTGGCTAACATGAGCCACGAACTGCGTACGCCACTGAACGGCGTCATCGGCGTGGCCGATCTGCTGGCCGACACGCCGCTCAACAAGGAACAAAAGGAATTTGCCCAGATTATCCGCGCATCCGCCAACACCCTGCTGGAACTGATCGACAACGTGCTCGACATCTCGCGCATCGAAGCGGGCCGCATCTCCTCCGTCAACGAAGACTTCGACCTGCATCGCCTGACCAACGGCACGGTAGCCATGATGGAAACCCTGGCCCAAAGCAAGGGGCTGGTGCTGGCGGCGCACATCGCGCCGCAGACGCCGTTTCACCTGCATGGCGATGCGCGCCACCTGCGCCAGATCCTCATCAACCTGATCGGCAATGCCATCAAGTTCACCGAACACGGGCGGGTCGACGTCTATATCCGCCCGGCCGGGATAGGCCAGCCGCAGCGGCTGCGCTTCGAAGTCGTCGACACCGGCATCGGCATTCCGGAAGCCATACAGCCACGCATCTTCGACAGCTTCACGCAGGCCGATCCAACCGTCACCCGGCGATTTGGCGGCAGCGGTCTCGGCACCACCATCGCCAAGCAGCTGGTGGAAGCGCTGGACGGACAAATCGGCCTGCACAGCCGGGAGGGCGAAGGGACGACCCTCTGGTTCGAACTTCCGTTCAGGCTGCAACCGGCAGACACCGCAGCATCGGATGAACACTTCGATGCGCCGATGCGGGTCGCCATCCTGGCCGGAAACGAATTGGCGGTCCGGATCCAGACGGTCATCCGCAACTGGGGCGCCGAAACCGTGACCGTGAGCAACACGGCCCGACTCGCCGCCGAGCTGTCCGCGTATTTGTCGGGAGGCACGCCGCTGGGCGCCGTCGTGGTGGAACGCTGCGTGCTGCCGGGCGATCCGGTCGCCTTTCTGCGCCTGCTGCGCGACGACCCCGGTCTGGCTGCGTTGCCGGTCATCCTGATCGAGTCGGACGCCGGTGCGGCGCTATCGCAGGATATGCGGTGGATGCAGGAAGGTTATGCCTCGGTGTTGCGAACGCCGGTCAACACCACCCTCCTGTTCAACGCCATCCACGCCGTCATCAGCCACGACATGCCGCCCAACGTGGTGTCGCTGGCCAATCGCTTCCAGTCCCAGGCAGGGGCCGCACCCGCGCTGCACATCCTGGTCGCAGAAGACAACCCGGTCAACCAGCGGGTCATCCGCGGGCTGCTGGAACATGCCGGGCACAAGACCTGTCTGGCGCACGACGGCGAGGAGGCGCTGGCCATGCTCGAGAGCGCCGAGCAGGCATTCAACCTGGCCATCATCGACATGCATATGCCGCAGCTGTCCGGCCCCGAAGTGGTGCAGCGCTGGCGCTTCATGGAAAGGGGGCGTCTGCCCATCGTCATGCTCACCGCCGATGCGCGCGCCGAGGCGCAGGCGGCCTGCGAAGAAGCCGGGGCCGACGCCTTTCTCACCAAGCCGGTCAACAGCCGCGAACTGATCGACATCATCGCCCGCGTGGCAGGGCAGCCAGCGCATCCGGTTGCCGTCACCACGCCGCCCGCCACACAGCAACTCGGCGAACTGGACGAATCGGTGCTGGACGAACTCGCCCAGCTGGGTGGCCCGGCCCTTGTAGAAGATCTGCTCGCCAGCTTCACGGAAGACAGCGCGCGTGCAATCCGCGACATCGAGCGCGCGCTGTCCGCTCAGGATTATGGCCAGTGGCACGACCAGCTCCACATGCTGAAAGGCGGCGCCAGCGATGTCGGCGCCAATCTGTTGGCGCAGCGATGCGCCGAAGCCGAACGCATAAAACCGTTCGAACTCGCGACCAGCCTGGCGCACGCCAGACTGGATGCCGTGCGGGACGCGCTGACCCTCACCCAGGCCGCACTGGGTGCCTACCAGACCAGCAGGCTACGCGCGGAGCACTGCTGATCCGCTGCCACTCGCGGTTTCGGCTTTGCCGGTCTGACGCGCGACCAGGCGCTCCATCATGCGCAAGTCCTTGGCCTCCAGACGCAAGGCTGCATCCACCCAGATTTCGGTAATACGAATCAGCTCGTCGTATGCGACGGGCTGACTGATTTCGCGTGCGCTGCGCAAAGCCAGGATGCCATTGCGGGCCTTCCCCTCGCGCCGAACGTAGTCACAAACCGCCGCCTCCCCCTCGCCATGGTCGGCAAGCACGTCCACCACGCCCATTTCGTACAACTCCTCGGCCAGATAAAGTTTTCCGCTGCGGATGATTTTTTCAGCCAAGTGATGTCCGACACGACGTCCCAGAAAAGTCATCGCACCCATGCCCGGAAACAGGTTGAACAGAATTTCCGGCAAACCCATCCTGGCGCCGCGCTCGGCAATCAGGACATTGGCTGCCAGCGCACTTTCAAACCCACCCCCTAACGCCTGCCCCTGAACCAGGGCAACGCTTGTCACATTGGACCGGTTCAGATGACTATGCACCGCATACGAACAGTCGATACAGGAAACCGCATAGTGATACAGCGCATCTCGGTCACGCGCCGCGATATGCTGCATGAAAAGGCTCAGGTCGCCCCCTAAACTGAATGTGTCGGGCACTTTCGACGCCAGCACGAAATATTTCACATCCTCCTGCGCGGGATCGTCGATCATGCTGACCATGCCATTTCCCCACGCCAGCAGTTCACGCAACAAAATCGGGGTAAAACAGGGGCGTGGTTCCGCATGCATGTAGCCCCACGCAACCTGATTATGCGGGTCGAAATACGTGGTGAGTTGCGTGTATGCGTTTTGCTGCGGTTGCAGCGTAGCGCGTACAGCTTGCAGGTGTGCCATGAGGTTCTCCGCGTATTGATTGATCGACCATGCGCCGAAATTTTCGGCATGTGTCGAAAGACTAACGCGGGCGGTGCGGCCACTCAAGCATGGAATCGTTACACACGCCGAGCCTCAATATCTGGTGCGATTCGATGCCGTGGCACGCCACATCATGATGCAGCAACCCTATGTCCGGAACGTCCACACCATGCGCAGCGCCAACGCAATCAATAGCAGCGCAAAAATCCGCTTCAGCGGCCTCACCGGCAGGCGGTGTGCGGTGCGTGCGCCGAGCGGTGCGGTCAGCACGCTGCCGAGCACGATGCCGGCGAGTGCCGGCAGGTAGACGAAGCCGAGGCTGCCGGCGGGCAGGCCGCTGACGCCCCAGCCGCCCAGTACGTAGCCGGCCGCGCCGGCGACGGCGATCGGGAAGCCGATCGCCGCCGAGGTGGCGATCGCCCGGTGCAGCGGGACGTTGTGCCACAGCATGAAGGGCACCGACAGGGTGCCGCCGCCGATGCCGACCCAGCTCGACACCGCGCCGATCACGCCGCCCGCCAGCGTCGTCCCAGCGCGCCCAGGCAGCCCGCGATGCGGCGCCGGCTTGAAGTCCAGCCACATCTGGGCGGCGGCATAAAACAGGAAGGCGACGAAGAACAGCCTCAGCACCGTCGCCGGCACCTGCGCCGCCAGCACCGCGCCGGCCAGCGTGCCGAGCAGGATGCCGGGCGCGATGCGCCGCACCAGCGGCCATTCGACCGCGCCGTGGCGATGGTGCGCGCGCACGCTGGAGAGCGAGGTAAACAGGATGGAGGCGAGCGAGGTGCCGAGGGCGAGTTGCGGCTCCATGCCGGCGGCGAGGCCGTTCGCGTGCAGCAGCATGATCAGCACCGGCACGATGATGAGGCCGCCGCCGACGCCGAGCAGGCCGGCGACGAAGCCGACCGCCAGGCCGAGGCCGACGTAGGCGGCGAGCAGGGCCGGATCGAACATCAAACTCAAACCCTTTTGAACCACAGAGACACGGAGGCCCAGAGAACGACGCGTGTTGCGGCGGTCATGGATCCGCCGGACGCGACGCGCAGGCAAGCCATCGCTTCCTCTGCGCCTCCGTGTCTCTGTGGTGAAAATCCAGCATTAAAGATGCTTGACGATAAAGGCATACTCGGCCGGATCGACCGGGGTGATCGACAGGCGGTTGCCCTTCTGCAGGATGCGCATGTTGGCGAGTTCGGGATAGCCGCGGATTTCGGCCAGCGGCATCAGCCGCGTCTTCTTCACCAGCTTGACGTCGACGTTGAACCAGCGCGGCGTCTCCGGCGTCGCCTTGGGGTCGAAATACTTGTCCTTGGGATCGAACTGGGTGGCGTCGGGATACGCCGGCGCGCTGACCTCGGCCAGCCCGGCGACGCCGGGCTCG
>JAJYXA010000013.1 GCA_021791235.1 Pseudomonadota bacterium | reverse complement strand
CCCGCTGGCGGGCGCGCCGGCGGCGGGCTTCTGGCCGGCGGAGGGCTACCACCAGGAATACTTCGCGCGGCACCGCGAGCAGGGCTATTGCCAGGCGGTGATCGCGCCGAAGCTGGCGAAATTCCGTGCTAAATTCCGCGACCGGCTGAAAGACGGCGCCTGAACCCCATAGAACGCTTTGCCCTCGCCGGGGTACGGGCGGCCTCGCAGTGACGAAACGGTTCGTCTTTGCGGAGCAAGCTTGAGGGTTCATGGCGGGCGCAGCGAAACCATCTCTCTGGTTCGGCCTCGCAACGACGAGCAATCGATGCTCCACAGCAAGACTTGAGGAATGCAGCATGAGCACTGAAACAAAGAAAGATGTCTTCTACAGCGACGTGCTGGTGCGCTTCTCGCACTGCGACCCGGCCGGGATCATCTTCTATCCGCATTATTTCGTGATGTTCAACGGTCTGGTGGAAGACTGGTTCAACCACGCCCTGGGCATCGACTACGCCGGCTTCATCACCAACCGGCGGATGGGGCTGCCCATGGTCAATATCCAGTGCGACTTCGTCGCCCCGTCCAAGATCGGCGAAGTCATCACCCTGACGCTGCAGGTGGAGCGCATCGGCAACAGCTCGCTCAAACTCAAGGTTCACGCCCTCTTCGAAAACCAGATCAGGATAACGGCGCTGCTCACGCTGTGCGTGAACTCCTTCGAGACCGGCCGCGCCGTGCCCTTCCCCGACGATCTGCGCAGCCGCCTGGTCGACTTCCAGCAGGGCAGGCTCGACCATCCCTGGAGGAGCGCCTAGCCGCGGTGTGTTTCAGGCGGCGATGGAGTTGCCTCAAAGAGGCGGATATTCCCGACTCTGACCGGTCCAGCGGCGGAGGCAACCTGATCTTCGTCCGGCGGAGACATCTGAGCCGGTCGGTTCCAGGTTCGACCGGATGGTCAGAACCAGCCGTGCGCACGGTACAATCGCCACGATTTGGCGACATGGCGACATATCGGATCTGCCCGGAAAAACAACGTCGGGATCGAAGCGCGCGAATCCCGACGACGGAGACGAATTTATGCTGCATTTTCTCGGCCTGCTGTTCGACGGACTGGCCTACGGCACCCTGCTCTTCCTGATCTCGGTCGGGCTGTCGGTGACCCTCGGCCTGATGGGTTTCATCAATCTCGCCCACGGCGTCTTCGCCATGCTCGGCGGCTACCTGCTGGTGCTGTTGATGGGACGCTTCGGCATCGGCTTCCTCGCCGCCCTGCCGATCATCTTCGTGCTGGTCGCGCTGGTCAGCCTGGTGCTGGAACGCACGCTCTATCGGCCGCTGTACAAGAGCACGCACCTGGATCAGGTGCTGCTCACGGTCGGGATCATTTTCGTCGCCGTCGCCGGGGCGACCTACTTCTGGGGTCCGGGACAGCAGCCGATCAATATCCCGGGCTGGATGAACGGCCAGCTGGCGGTGGGCGGACTGGAATTGTCGCGCTACCGCCTGTTCCTGATGGCGCTGGGTGCGGCGATCACCCTGGGGCTGGTGTTCGGCCTGGAGCGCACCCGTTTCGGCGCCAAGGTGCGCGCCTCGGTCGAACGGCCGCGCACCGCCGAAGCCATGGGCATCCCGGTCGAGCGGGTGTTCCAGATCACCTTCGCCTTGGGCAGCGGCCTGGCCGGCCTGGGCGGCGCGCTGGGCGTCGAGGTGCTGGGCCTGGATCCCAATTTTCCGCTCAAGTATCTGGTCTACTTCCTGCTGATCGTGGTGGTCGGCGGCCCCGGTTCGATCATCGGCACGCTCAGCGCCGCCCTGCTCCTGGGTGTCGCCGACACCGCCGGCAAGTATTACATCCCCCAGACCGGCGCCTTCCTCATCTACGTGATGATGATCGTGCTGCTGCTGATGTTCCCCCACGGACTGCTGGGTCGGAGAAAGTCAATATGAATGCCCGTGGCCGCACCGACCCGAAGCCCCACTACCTGCTGGCGCTCGCCGCTCAGGAGCGCTGGAGCCGATACGAGATCGCCTTCTGGCTGGCCCTGATCGCGGTCTACTTCCTGTTTCCCGACAATCTGATGCTCGCCGCGCAGATCCTGATCACCGGCCTGTTCGCGGTATCGCTCGACCTGATTCTCGGCTACGCCGGCATCGTCACCCTGGGCCACGCGGCGTTTTTCGGCCTGGGCGCCTACACCGCCGGACTGCTGACGACGGTCGGCTACACCGAGCCGGTCCTGGGCCTCCTGGCCGCCGGCGCGGTCGCCGGCGCCTTCGGCTACCTGACCAGCTTCCTGGTGTTGCGCGGCAGGGACATGTCGCGCCTGATGATCACGCTGGGACTGGGCCTGCTGCTCCATGAGCTCGCCAACGAGGCCACCAACCTGACGGGGGGCGTCGACGGGCTGCAAGGCATGGTGGCCGGTCGGGTGCTGGGACTGTTCGATTTCGACCTGTACGGCAAGACCGCCTATTTCTACGTGCTCACCGTCTGCTTCCTGATCTTCGCGGTGGTCCGCGCCCTGATGACCGCGCCCTACGGCTTGTCGCTGCGCAGCATCCGCGAGAACCCCCAGCGCGCGGTGGCGATCGGCATCCCGATCCGCGCGCGGCTGACCAACATCTACACCTTCGCGGCGGTGATCGCCGGGATCAGCGGCGCACTGCTGACCCAGACCACGCAGTTCGTCGCGCTCGACGTGTTCAGCTTCGAGCGCTCGGCGGACCTGCTGATCATTCTGCTGGTCGGCGGCACCGCCACCCTGTACGGCGGCTTCATCGGCGCCGCCGTCTTCCTGCTGGCGCAAAACTGGCTGTCCACCCTCAACGCCCAATACTGGCTGTTCTGGCTCGGCATCCTCCTGATCGTCACCACCCGTTATATGCGCAGCGGCGTCCTGGGCGGCTTGAAAAACCTGTCGCATCTCGCCACGCGCCGTCGGCCAGGGAGCCGAGCATGAAGCCCATGCTGCAGACGACCGACCTGTGCAAATCTTTCGGCGGCCTGAAGGTCACCCAGAGCGTCAATCTGTCGCTGGAGGCCGGCGCGCGGCACGCCCTGATCGGGCCGAACGGCGCCGGCAAGACGACGCTGATCAATCAGTTGACCGGCGTGCTGCGCCCGTCCTCGGGCGCCATTTGGCTCGACGGCGAAGACATCACCGCGCTGCCGCCCTACAAGCGCGCCCGGCGCGGTCTGGCGCGGACCTTCCAGATCAATTCCCTGTTCCCGCACTTGACTCCGCTGGAAGCCGTGACCGCGGTGATCTGCGAGCGCGAGCAGGGCAATCTGAGCCTGCTCGACCGGCGTTTCTTCAAACTCACCCGCCGCCGCAAGGAGATCGACGAAGCCCACGCCCTGCTCGAACGCCTCAACCTGGCCGATGACTGCCAGCGCCAGACCCGGGAACTCGCTTACGGCAAGCAGCGCCTGCTGGAGATGGCGCTGGCGCTGGCGCTGCGGCCCAAGGTGCTGCTGCTCGACGAGCCCGCGGCCGGGGTGCCCGAAGGGGAGAGCGACGAACTGCTGGCGGTGCTCGCGGAACTGCCGCAGGAGATCAGCATCCTCCTGATCGAGCACGACATGTCGCTGGTCTTCCGCTTCGCGCAGCGGATCACGGTGCTGGTCAGCGGCGCGGAACTGGTGTCGGGAACGCCGGCCGAGATCGCCGGAGACCCGCGCGTCCAAGAAGTCTATCTGGGCAAACATCATGACTGAGATGCTCAAGGTCGATAACCTCTTCGCCGGCTATGGCGAAGCCATCGTCCTCGATGCCTGCTCGTTCTCGATGAACGAGGGCGAGAGCCTGGCGCTGCTGGGGCGCAACGGCGTCGGCAAGAGCACCCTGCTGCTGACCCTGATGGGCCACACCCGGGTGCAGCGCGGCACGCTCACCTGCTTCGGCCAGGATCTGGCCGGCATTCCCGTCCATCGGCGCCCCAGCCTCGGCCTGGGCTGGGTGCCGCAGGAGCGGGAGATATTCGCGTCGCTGACGGTGGAGGAAAACCTGGCGGTCACCTCGCGCCCGGGAAAGTGGGATCTGGCGCGCGTCTATGCGCTGTTCCCGCGCCTGAAGGAGCGGCGCAAGAACTGGGGCAACGAGTTGTCCGGCGGCGAGCAGCAGATGCTCGCGATCGGCCGCGCCCTGATGCTCAACCCCCGGCTGCTGCTCCTGGACGAGCCGCTGGAAGGGCTCGCGCCGGTGATCGTCGATGAACTGTGCGCGGCGATCGGACGCATGGCCAAGCAAGAGGGTCAGGCGCTGATCCTGGTCGAACAGCACGTCGAGCAGGCGCTGCGCCTGACCGATCGCTGCCTGGTGCTGGAGCGCGGCAGCGTCGTGCATCGCGCCGAGAGCGGCAGCCAGCTCCAGGATCTCAGCCAGCTCGACAAATGGGTCGGGGTGCGCCTGCACTGAAATGGAGGAAAGCGGCAGCCCATCCAAGCTCTGGCTGTCGGTCACGCCGGGCCTGTTCGTCCTGCTCTGGAGCAGCGGCTTCATCGGCGCCAAGTTCGGACTGCCCTACGCCGAACCCTTGACCTTCCTGCTCCTGCGCTTCGCCGCGGTCATCGTGCTGCTGTTGCCCGCGGCGCTGCTGCTGCGCCGCCCCTGGCCGCACCGGCCGCTGCTCTGGTTCCATATCGCGGTGGCCGGCGCCCTGCTGCACGGCGGCTATCTCTCCGGCGTCTTTCTCGCCCTCCATACCGGCATGCCGGCGGGCATCGTGGCGGTGATCGTCGGCATCCAGCCGCTGCTCACCGCGCTGGTGGGCGCCAGGATGCTCGGCGAGCGGGTCACTCGCAGGCAATGGTCGGGGCTGGTGCTGGGCTTTGGCGGCGTCGTCCTGGTGGTGTTCGAGAAGATCGGGCTGTCCGGCGCCAGCGGCGCCGGGCTGGCCTACTCGGCGCTCGCCCTGGTCAGCATCACCCTGGGCACGGTCTACCAGAAGCGCTACTGCTCGCAGCTCGACCTGTGGAGCGGATCGGTGATCCAGTTCGTCGCCGCCAGCCTGGTGCTGCTGCCCTTCGCGCTCGCCTTCGAGACCATGCGCATCCACTGGAGCGGCCAGTTCCTGTTCGCGCTGGCCTGGCTGGTCTTCGTCCTCTCCCTGGGCGCCATCTCGCTGCTGCATCTTCTGATCCGGCGCGGCGCGGCCACGAAGCTGTCGGTGCTGTTCTATCTCGTCCCGCCGTGCACCGCGCTGCTCGCCTTCCTGGCTTTCGGCGAACGGCTCTCCCCGCTCTCCTTGGCCGGCATGGCGCTCGCCGGCACCGGCGTGGCGATCGCGGTGCGCCCCGCCCGTTAGGGCCGAGACGCTCAGCCCGCCGGGGCGCCGAAGCCCTTGGCGATCTCGCGCAGGACGAACTTCTGGATCTTGCCGGTCGGCGTCCAGGGCATTTTTTCGATGACCTCCAGGCGCTCCGGCCAGAAGTGCTTGCTCACCCCTTCGGCGGCGAGATGGGATTGCATCTCCGCCAGCGTCAGGCGCCGGCCGGGCCGCAGGGTGACGAAGGCGCAGGCGCGTTCCTGCATGCGCGGATCGGGCATGGCCACGATCGCCACCTCGGCCACCTGCGGAATCCGGTACATCGCGCTCTCGACCTCGACCACCGGGATGTTCTCGCCGCCGCGGATGATGATGTCCTTCTCGCGTCCGCAGATCCGGAGGTAGCCCTCCTCGTCCATGCGCGCGATGTCGCCGGTGTTGAACCAGCCGCGTTCATCGACGGCATAGAGCTGCGGTCGCTTGAGATAGCCGACGAACAGCGAGGAACCGCGAAACTTGAGCGCACCCGGCTGGCCGCGCGGCAGCTCCCGGCCCTCGTCGTCCGTGATCATCAGTTCCGCGCCGGGCACGGCGACGCCGTCGGATTCGAGCACCTTGTGGCAGGACAGATGCGTCGTGCTCGCCGAGCAGCACTCGGTCATGCCCCAGGAGGCGACGACCTTGGCGTGCAGTTTTTCCTGCGCCAGCTCGACCAGCACCGGGGGTATCGGCGCGCCCGAAGTGACGAACAAGCGGAAGCTGTCGAGCGAGCGCCGCTCGACGTCGGGGAAATTGGCCAGGTCGGCGAGGAAGGGCGTGGCCGCGAAGGTCATGGTCGCGCCGTGCGCCTCGATCAAATCGACCGCACGCGCCGCGCTCCAGACGTCCAGGAGCACGTTGGGCAAGCCGAGGATCACCGACAGCGTCAGGCCGTAGGCGAAGCCCGCCTGATGCGCCAGCGGCGAGGGCATGAAGACCACCTCGCCGGCACCGAGCTCCATGCGCTTGATGAATTGCAGGATGATGCCGATCAGGGTATTCGAAGTGTGCAGCACCCCCTTGGATTCGCCGGTGGTGCCCGAGGTGAACAACAGCTGGGTCACGTCGTTGGGCGCCAGCCGGGCTCCCGTCTCGATCGCCGCGCCGGCCACGATCAGCGCGTTCTCGAAGGAGTGCCCGCCGGCTCCGCCGATCATGAAGACGTGTTTCAGCGTCGGGCAGTCGCGCTGCAACTCGAGCGCCAGCGCGCCGTGGTCGAAGCCGCGGAAGCGGGTCGGCACGATCAGCACCTTGGATTCCGCGTGCCCGACCATGAAGGACATCTCGCGGCTGCGGAAGATCGGCATCAGCGGATTGCTGACCGCGCCGATGCGCGTGCAGGCAAGGTGGATGGCGACGAACTGCCAGCAGTTGGGCAGCTGAAAGGAGACCACGTCGCCGTGGCCGACGCCGCACGCCGCGAGTCCCCGGGCGATGCCGGCGACCTGCTCGGCGAGCTGCCGCCAGCTGAGGCGGGTGGCGCTCGCATCCTCCTCGCGGAAGGAGACGATCGCGGTGTCGTCGGGCTTCTCGGCCAGCCAGCGGTCGAAATAGTCGGTGATCACGCGATCTGGCCAGATGCCGCGCGCGCGCTCGAGTTCGAGCCGGCTCTCGTTCAGGAATACGCCTTCCACCGCCACCTCCGTCAC
>JAJYXA010000176.1 GCA_021791235.1 Pseudomonadota bacterium | reverse complement strand
ACGCTGGTTCGAAATGGCCATGCCTGCGATGTCCAGCCTGATGCAGATGGACGCACGCGAGGCAATGAACTATTTCGCCCTCAAGTACAAGGCCAGGCCAGGCGTGTCGTTCGATCAGGTGGTCGACTCGATGATGCTGCGCGCCAACCAGGTGAACCTCAAGTTCGTCGGCAAAAACCAGATCTGGAAGGAATTCAGGGCCGTGCTGCACGACGACAAGGCCCCACGCGTCGAAGTGTTCAGCTTCTGCGACATTGCCGTCGGGCGTGATCTGCTCAAGGTCATTCCGGAAATCGTCGTGTTTCTCCCCTGCCGCATCGCGGTGATGGAGGATGCCGACAAGAATATCTGGGTCATGACGCTGGACTGGGACGTGACCTGGCTCGAGCAGGCGGGCAAACAGGCGGGCATCACCCCGGAGTTGCGCAAGGGCGCGATGGAAATCCGCGAAAAACTGGATAGCGTGATGCTCGCCGGCGCCGCCGGCGAGCTATAAACGCCGGGCATTGCCCGCAAAAAAACCTGAATGCCCGCTGCCGCGGCGGAATGGCACCATATGGGATTCGCTTCCGTCGTGCCCGAGCCGCATGCCTATGCTTCCCTCTCCGTACATCTCGCTCCCCGCGCTGGAACAGAACTTCTCCGACGGACTCGCCGCCATGCTGGAAAACCATCGCGGCCTGGGTGTCTACATCCTCGTGCTCGCCAACGCCGCCTACGACCTGAAGCTGTGGGCACGACTCGCTCCCGCACTATCGGTACGTCATGCCGAGCTCGCAGCAACCCTCACCGACACCCTTCGGAATGGCAGGAAACTGGCCGAACCGGAGGATGACGTGCTGGTTTTTCTCAAGCTCCTCGCCATCGGCTTCGATCACCTCAAAACGATGGAAAGCCGCTGCGCCGGACCGTGGCATCTGTTCTTCAACCCCATCCGCGCCTTGCGCCCACCCCGCATCAGCGGAATGAAATTCGGCAGCCTGCTGCGCCCCTTCGACCCCGCGGGCTTCCATTTCAACAAGCCCTTTCTCGCCAGGGAAATCCTGTGGGAAGGCGAACTCGCCGCCAAGCCGGCACGCCTCCTGTACAACAAATTCCCCTTCGCCCGGCTGCATGGCCTGCTGGTGCCCGAGCCCCTGCGCGAAATGCCGCAATATCTCACGCCCGAACTGCACGGCTGGGCCTGGCACCTGTGCGCCCATGCCGGCGCACACGGCCTTTCCCTCGCCTACAACAGCACCGGCGCCGGCGCCTCGGTCAACCATCTGCACTTCCAGAGCTTCGTGCAGCTGAACCCGTTGCCGGTGAAGTACCCGTGCTTTGCCCACAACGGCGGCAGCGAACCCTATCCGCTTCCGTGCCGGCGCTTCACCGAACCTGCCGACGCCTGGCTCGAACTCGATCGCCTGCATGAGCACAACATCCCCTACAACCTGATCTACAGCAGGAACTGCCTGCACCTCGTCGCCCGCGTGCCGCAGGACAGCGACACGCTGAGTGATCCTTGCCGCAACTACGGCTGGAGCGAAATGGCCGGTGCGGTCACCCTGTTCAGCCGGGATGCGTTTGAAAGCTTGAGTGCGACGGAATTCGAGGCGGAGTTGGCGAACTTTGCACCCTGAAATGGGGCAATGTGTCCTTGCATCCCCTGGCCCTAACGGGCCATAACCCACACATCACCGTGTCACGGCCCCGCCCCTAAGCTCCTTTCGAACCTACCTGAGGAGAAACGGCCGTGCTCAAATGGATTCATGCCCTGACGCTGATGCTCGCGCTGAGCGCGGCTTTCCCTTCGGCGGCCTCGACCATCAGCATTGCGGGCGCCAATGACCCGTTTGCGCCCCCTCCTGCAGTGGTCACACCCATTACAGGCGCCGACGGCCCGCTTGCACCCGCCACGGACTACACCCTGCCCTACCGTGCCGATGGCCTCTTCGATTTCTCTGCAATCGATCTGGGTACCGGCATCACGCTACGCTTCGATCCGCAAACGCGGAACGTGAAGCTGCTCTCGCTGGGAGACATCCTGATCGCTGGAATGATCGACGCCAGCGGAATCAACCTGGCCCTGGAAACGCCGGGCCGGATTGTTGTCACGGGGTCGATCTCGGCTGACAGCATTTCGCTGGCCAATGCCGTGTCGCTGGCCGACCGCCCGCAACGCATAGGGTCAGGAGGCAGCGTCTCGCTGAGCAGCGGGTCAAGGAGCGGCTTCCCGTTGATCGGGCCGGCAGGCGACATCACCCTTCACGGGCCGGGAGGTGACCTCTCGCTGATAAGCTTTTCCGTGCCGGAACCCGCAACGCCGTGGTTGGTCCTAACGCTGCTTCCGATATTGATGCTGCCCGGACGTAAACGCACCTCGCACGGGCGCTAGTCCCAGCTGTCATTCCAATACAATCACCTCTCCCTGCAGCAAGGCTTCCACCCCCCAGCCGGGCGCAGCCACGCGCAGTTCGTTCATGATCGCCGACTCGTTGCCGGGTTTCAGATGGGTGATCCAGACCTCGGGGCGCACACTGAGCGCCTGCAGTTCCGCCGCCAGCGAATCAGGCCAGTGATGCTTCGAGGCTTTGGCGATCTCGACCAGCGCATTCTCGAACGAGGTTTCGATGATGAGATGGCGCAGGTCGGGAATGGCGTTGAGTGCGGCGACGAAGGCATCGCTGTGGGTGGTGTCGCCGCTGAACACCAGGCTGCCCGCTGCCGTCGCCACATGGATGCCGCACGCCGGCACCACGTGGTTGGCCGGCAGCGGCCGGAACGTCCGTTCCTTCAGGGTAAGCGCCTCACCGAAATCCAGCGGCGCAAAGCGCAGCCACGGCGCATCCTCGCTCGGGATCGTGCGGAAATCCGGCCACAGTTGCCAATTGAACAGGTGGGTGGACAACACGTCCAGTACCTCGGGCAGCGCATGCACCGTCACCGGACCGTCGCGCAGGTCGCCGACGCTGTCGAGCAGGAGCGGCAGGCCCAGCACATGGTCGAGGTGGGCATGGGTGAGGAACACGTGGTCGATCTTCACCAGTTGTTCGAAGTCGAGCGTGGTGAGGCCGCTGCCGGCGTCGATCAGCACGTCGTCGTCGACCAGCAGGCTGGTGGTGTGGCGCCCGCTGCCGATGCCGCCGCTGCAGCCCAATACGGTGAGTTTCATGGTTATTTGGTGGTGTAGACGTACACACCGTCCCAGTCAGCCGGGGGCGGCTCGGCGCGGAAGTGCGCGATGCGTTCGAGGTAGATATCGTACAGCGTGCGTGGCGCGCGAGCGTTGAGGGCACGCAGTGCCGTTTCGGCGGCATCCCAATCCTGTCTCTGATAAGACGCGAACGCGGCCTCGAAATCGGCGGCATCCTGGCGCACCGATTCGGCGAGGCCGTCCTTCGGCCCCAGCGGCTCATGGATGGCGACCGGGGTCTCCTTGCCCTTGACGCGCACCACGTCGATCTTCATGAAGGCATGAACCGGATCGTCGTCGACGGTGGGCTGGGTGGCGAGGATGCCGACGGCGTATTGCTTGGTGATGCCCTCGAGACGGGAGCCCAGGTTCACCGCGTCACCCATCACGGTGTAGGCCATGCGGAACTCCGAGCCCATGTTGCCGACGCTCATGCGCCCGCTGTTGACGCCGATGCCGATCTTCACTTCAGGCCAGCCGCGCGCCGCGAATTCCACATTCAGCTGCGGCAGCGCGGCCTGCATGTCGAGCGCCGTCTGTACCGCACGGGTGGCGTGGTCATTCAAGTCAACCGGTGCATTCCAGAACGCCATGATGGCGTCTCCGATGTATTTGTCGATCGTGCCCTGGTGCTGCTGGACGATGCGCGTCATGGTCGACAGGTAGGCGTTCAGCACTTCGGAGAGCTCTGCCGGCTGCAGCTTCTCGGAAAAATTGGTGAAGCCGCGAATGTCGGAAAACAGTACCGTCATCTCGCGCGACTGCCCCTCCATCGTGTAATGCCCCGGATTCCGACTCATTTCGGCGGCAAGTTCGGGCGGCACGTACTGGCCGAACAGCTTGGTGATCTGGCGCTTGCTGCGCGTCGCGGCAAAGAAGCCGTAGGCAGTGTTCAGCGCATACAGGCCGAATACCGTGAGCATCGGCGCCGCCATCGGCACCACCCAGAAACGCGACCAGGCTGCCGCGTAGGCCCCCAGCAACAGGGCCAGCATCGCCAGGCTCGCGAGCAGGCCGGGAATCGGACCGAAGCGCAGCAGCACGCCCGTCAGCAATGCGCCCAGCAGCAGCACGGCAAGCAGCCGCGCGTCATTGGCCCACGGTGGCATGCTGCGGGTGGTGCCGTCGAGCATGCCGGCGATCAGGTGGGCGTGAATCTCGACCCCCGGAAACGCATTGGAAAACGGCGTCACGCGCAGGTCGGTCAGCCCCGGCGCGGTCGACCCTACCAGCACGATGCGGTTTTCCAGCTGCGCCGGCGCAATCGTGCCCGCCAGCACCTGCGCTGCCGAGATATAGGGAAACGGCGAGCCGGCCCGATACGGCACATACACCCCGCCGTCCGAGCTCAAGGG
Organism: Pseudomonadota bacterium; assembly: GCA_021791235.1. The sequence goes on along the minus strand of JAJYXA010000176.1, from coordinate 2,420 downwards.
AACACGAATGCCGCCCACTTCGATCCAAGGTGTGCGGTATTGCCTTCCCAGCAGCTTGCTTTGCTCGACACCTGCCGTTACGGGATCGCCTCCAAACGCTACCCGCAGGGTGGAAGCCGACAGCGCCAGGTAGTAGCCCGCGCCAAACGGGGTGACCAGATTCATCTGACGCGCCGTGCCATCGGCATCGGCCCGCATGTTGAAGAATCCCGCGCCTTGCGCCGCGCGCTGGAATCCGGCCAGATTCGCGCCATAGCCCGTGGGCGGCGGCGTGCCGGGTTGCAGCGGGGCGAACGCGTTTTCCGGGAGCGAGGGCGGCGGCAGCATGCCGGTTCTGGCGTCTCCGTAGCCCGCGGGAATGAAGTAATAGCCCAGCGAGACCGCGCGCTCGGCGAGCGCGCCGGCAAAGCGGGCGTCGTAATCGAGGCGCGGCGCCAGCTGTTTGAGCGCGGCCTGAAAATCGCGGCTGCCCGCCAGGTCGCGTTGCGCCAGCTGTTTGAGGGTATCGAGCCCCGAGCTCGTGTCCGGCTCGGCGAACACCACGTCGAAACCCACCGCCGCGACGCCGTAGCGGTCGAACAGCTGCTTGGCCAGCGTCGTCATGGTGTCGCGGCTCCACGGCCAGCGCCCCACGCTTTTCAGACTGGCTTCGTCGATGTCGAGAATGGCCACGCGATCGTCCTTGCCGGCCGCAGCCGTGCGCTTCAGCCAGGCGTCATACAGCCAGGCTTCGGCGCGCTGCATGGGCGCGATGTGGATCAGTCCGCCGACATGCGCTGCGATCAGCAGGACGAACAGCGCGGACAGTCCCGCCTGCACGAGCCGGGACGAAACGCGCTTCACCGAAGGTGGTAGAAGCGGCCAGGCAGATCCTTGCCCTGCACCGCATCGAGCCGTCCGCCTACGGCCTCGCCGAGTTCCGCCAGGCGATCGGCCGGATGCGGGTGCGTCTTGTACAGCAGGCTGGTTCGGCTGTCCTTGGCCGGCAGCCCGGCCAGATCCTGCAATACCTCGGGCAGGCCCCAGGGATCGTAGCCGGCACGCGCCGCAAATACGATGCCGACGCGATCCGCCTCGAATTCGGCGTTCTTGTCGAGCCCGCGCGCCATGATTTCCGCACCGTTGCCGATCAGGTTCTGCACCACCTGGTCGCTATCTTTCACCTTGTTGCTGGCCGCCTGCCCCAGCGCGCCGATCAGGCTGGACTGCTTGAGCACCTTGAGATGGTGTTTCAGGGTAACGTGCGCGACCTCATGCGCCAGCACGCCGGCCAGTTCGGCCTCGTTGTTGAGGCGCTGGTACAGGCCCTTGGTCACGAAGATGTAGCCGCCCGGCGCGGCGAACGCGTTGATGTCCTCGGTGTCGAGGACGCCAAAATGCCAGGTGATGTCCTTGCGTCCGCTCTGCAGCGCCACCCAGTCGCCCACCAGATTGACGTAGCGCTGGAGCTTGTCGTCACGCACCAGCGGCACGGCGCCCAGGAGATTGCCCGCGATCTGCCTGCCGATACGCGTTTCCTCTTCGGGCGAGTAATCGCCGAACAGCGCAAATCCCAGCTGCCCGGCGTCGATTCTCGGTTTGGGCTGCGGCGCAGCATTTTGCGACGCATCCGGCGCCGGTTGCGTCTGCTTGCCCTTGTTCAGTTCCTGGTTGATGCCTTCTTCGAGCAGTTTGCCGAAGTCGAATGCCGCTGCCACCCCGCTGAACGACACCAGCGAAATGGCCAGAACCATCAATTTGAGTTTCATCAGTTGGTCTCCCAGGGCGATGAGGTCTGCGCTGGCTGCGGCGCGGGCAGGGCCGCCACATTGGCCGTCTTCAGTCCCGCCTGGGCCGCAAAGCTGCGGGCCTGCGCGGGCGTTGCCTGCCAGGCATTCAGCTTGGCCAGTTCCTCGCCATTGAACTTGGCCTGTTTCAGGTCTTCGTCGTTCAGACCGCGCAGCCCGGCCACGGCGACCACGCGGCTGGGATCGGATCGGGTAGTGGCGGCACCCACCACGTCGCCCAGTCCGGCGCCGCCCAGGCCCCCTGCCCCGGCACGCACCGAGAGCAGGCGGATCCAGCCGGTCGATTTGCCCGAGGTCACGCGCAGCCAGCCACCCTGCTTGGCGAGGATGTTGACGCTGGCGCCCTTGGACACACTCGCCGCCACCTTCGACGCCGCGCTCGGCTGGCTGTACAGCTTGTCATTGCGCAGGACCGTGCCCGGCGTTGCGAGCGCCGACGCGGCCGCGACGCACAGCACCAGCACGGTTGCCGGAATCAGGAATGTTTTCATCGTGTGTCTTCTCCGTCTGACTGCGAAACTGTAGGGCCTGCCACCCGATGGCGCAAGCGTCGGCAATGGCGTTAAGATGCCGCGATGAATTTTCTAGCGGCCTCCATCGAATCGCTCGGCGCCAAGGTCGTCGGCTGGTTCA
>JAJYXA010000025.1 GCA_021791235.1 Pseudomonadota bacterium | reverse complement strand
CCGGCCTGGGCGTCTCGATGAAGTCCACCGCCGCGCCGGTGCTGGCCGTCTGCGCCGCCATCTGGGGCGCGTATGAACTGGCCGGCCTGTACGGCATCGCGATTGCCGCCACCTCCATGCTGTCGATGGCCGGCATCATCGTCGCGCTCGACGCCTACGGCCCGATCACCGACAACGCCGGCGGTATCGCCGAAATGGCCGGGCTTCCCGACAGCATCCGCAACATCACCGATCCGCTCGACGCCGTCGGCAACACCACCAAGGCCGTCACCAAGGGCTATGCCATCGGCTCGGCCGGCCTCGCCGCGCTGGTGCTGTTCGCCGACTACACCCATGCGCTGACCACGCAGGGCGGCCCCGCATTGAGCTTCGACCTGTCCAGCCACATGGTCATCATCGGCCTCTTCATCGGCGGCATGGTGCCTTATCTCTTCGGCGCGATGGGCATGGAAGCGGTCGGCCGCGCCGCCGGTTCGGTGGTGGTGGAAGTGCGCCGCCAGTTCAAGGAAATTCCCGGCATCATGGAAGGCACCGGCAAGCCCGAATACGGCACCTGCGTCGACATGCTGACCAAGGCCGCGATCAAGGAAATGATCGTGCCCTCGCTGCTGCCGGTCGCGGTGCCCGTCATCGTCGGCCTCACCCTCGGCCCGCAGGCCCTGGGCGGCGTGCTGGTCGGCACCATCATCACCGGCATCTTTGTCGCCATCTCGATGACCACCGGCGGCGGTGCATGGGACAACGCCAAGAAATACATCGAGGAAGGCAATTACGGCGGCAAGGGCAGCGAGGCGCACAAGGCCGCCGTCACCGGCGACACCGTGGGCGATCCCTACAAGGACACCGCCGGCCCGGCCGTCAACCCGCTGATCAAGATCATCAACATCGTCGCGCTCTTGATCGTGCCCTTGATTGCTTAAGACCCGATCGCCTGGGGAGATTTGTACATTTGTCACCCCGGTGAAAACCGGGGTCCAGCGCCTTGATTCAACTGGATTCCGGCGTTCGCCGGAATGACAAAAACGGGATTGTTTGACGCTTTCCAGGGTTTTCCGGCTTCACCCCTGACCGCTCTGCACGCTATAGTGCAGGGCGGTTTTGTTTGGGGAACCCTGCCGCGTTTTGTCCGCCTGAACATCAGGCCCTTTTGGAGTAACACGCTTGAAACGCCTCATTCTTGCTTTTGCCCTTGCGCTGCCGCTGATCGCCCACGCCGGCGGGGTCGACCGCCTGAAAGCCTTTGTCGCCGGCGCCAGGACCGCCGAGGCCGACTTCACCCAGACCGTCGCCGACAGGAACGGCCGCGTGACGCAACAGGCCAGCGGCAAAATGGCCTTTGCCCGCCCCGGCAAATTCCGCTGGGACTACAGCGCGCCGTATGAACAGGTGATCGTCGGCGACGGCGTCAAGCTGTGGCTGTACGACGCCGATCTCGAACAGGTCACCGTCAAGTCGCTCGGCGACGTCATCGCCGGCACCCCGGCGGCGCTCCTGGCCGGCGACAACGCCATCGAAAAATACTTCGTCCTGAAAAACGCCGGCGAGGCCGACGGCCTGGAATGGCTGGAAGCCACGCCGAAGAGCAAGGACACCAGCTTCGAGCGCATCCGCATGGGCTTCAGGGGCGACGTCCTGGTGCAGATGGAACTGTTCGACTTCTTCGGCCAGCGCACCACGCTCAAGCTGTCGCGCTTTGTGCGCAACCCGGCCATCGCGCCGAGTCGCTTCACCTTCACCCCGCCGAAGGGCGCCGACGTCATCGGCGAGTGATCGATATCGTCATACCGGCGGAAGCCGGTATCCAGCCTCATTTAACTGGGCACCGGCTTTCGCCGGTGAGACGGTCATAGCATCGTCATTCCGGCGTACGCCGGAATCCAGCCAAATTTAACTGGGCACCGGCGTTCGCCGGTGCGACGACAGCGGTGCCTGGTTTTCGGTGGGATAATTTGGCCCAATGAGCACCTCCGACCTGTTCCAAACCGACACCCCCGAGCCCGCGCGCGACGACCCCCACGCCCCGCTGGCCGAACGCCTGCGCCCGCACACGCTGGCTGACGTGGTCGGCCAGACCCATCTGCTCGGCCCCGGCAAGCCGCTGCGGCTCGCCTTCGATTCCGGCAAGCTGCATTCGATGATCCTGTGGGGGCCGCCGGGCGTTGGCAAGACCACGCTGGCACGGCTGACCGCGCAGGCCTTCGGCGCCGACTTCATCGCGATTTCCGCCGTGTTGAGTGGCGTCAAGGACATCCGCGAGGCCGTCGAGCGCGCGCGCATGAACCAGACCCTGGGCCGCACCACCATCCTCTTCGTCGACGAAGTCCACCGCTTCAACAAGGCGCAGCAGGATGCGTTTCTGCCGCACGTCGAATCGGGGCTCTTCACCTTCATCGGCGCCACCACCGAAAACCCCTCGTTCGAAGTCGTCGGCGCGCTCTTGTCGCGCGCCCAGGTCTACGTGCTGAAGTCGCTCACCCCCGGCGAACTTGGCCGGCTGATGCAGCGCGCGCTGGCCGAACTGCCCGACCTGAAGCTGGGCGAGGGCGTCGACAAGCTGCTGGCCGCCTACGCCGACGGTGACGCCCGCAAGCTCCTGAATCTGCTGGAACAGCTCGACGTTGCCGCCCGCACTTCAAAGGTGAAGGAAGTCGACGCTGCTTTTGTTGAAAATGCCTTGGCGCAATCGCTGCGCCGCTTCGACAAGGGCGGCGAAGCCTTCTACGACCAGATTTCCGCGCTGCACAAAAGCGTGCGCGGCAGCGATCCGGATGCGTCGCTCTACTGGCTGGTGCGCATGCTCGACGGCGGCGCCGACCCGCGCTACCTCGGCCGCCGCCTCATCCGCATGGCAAGCGAGGACATCGGCCTGGCCGACCCGCGCGCACTGCGGCTGGCGCTCGACGCCGTCGAAACCTACGAACGCCTCGGCGCCCCCGAAGGCGAACTCGCGCTGGCCGAAGCTTGCCTATATCTCGCCTGCGCGCCCAAGAGCAACGCCGCCTACGTTGCGTACAACGCCGCCCGCGTCTTCGTTCAGTCCAACCCCTCCAACGACGTCCCCATTCACCTGCGCAACGCCCCCACCAAGCTGATGAAGGAACTGGGCTACGGCCGCGCCTACCGCTACGCCCACGACGAGCCCGAAGCCTACGCCGCCGGCGAGCGCTACTTCCCCGACGACCTGCCGGAACAGCACTGGTATCAGCCTACCCCGCGCGGACTCGAAGGCAAGATCGCCGAGAAGCTGGCGCATCTGCGCAAGCTGGATGAGGAGGCGGGGAAGGGATGAGCACGCATATCAAAGAAGCGCTGACTATTTGGTCACCCCGGCGGTGCGCGATTGTTACAGCTTTAGCTGTAATAACCGCGGCCTACCCCTTGCAGGTGAACGCCGGAGTCCAGCCTGATCGTTAACCGGATTCCGGCGTGCGCCGGAATGACGAACACCTATTGTGTGGTCGTGGTGGCCGTGGGCAAGCGGGAAGACAGCACTGGGTGTCGCAAGGCGGGGAGGCTGAAATGAGCAAGAGCGGAAAGCCGAAGGATCCGGATAATGAAGGCGGATTAGTGCGCTGAAAAAGCGCCAGTTGCTGCCGAAGCAGGTCCTGTTCGCGGTGACTGGACCTGTTGATTCCACTGCTCGCGGCAAAGCGCGTCGCGAAGTGGTGGATGAACTTGATGATGCTGGAGTGATCGTCGCTCCCTACAACCAGGCCCAAGTGGTCATCGATTTCGCCAGGCGACAGGGCATCTCTTTTGCCATGGCCAAGAACTGCCCCACCGCTAGCAGCGGCGGGGCAGTTCACTTCTTAGTTTCCTTCCTGCTCCCCCACCGGCTCCGCATCGTGCATTTGCGGATGCGCGGTTCTCAGCCATCCCGCCTCGCTGTCCCAGAACACCGGCTTTTCGGTTTGCAGCATGTGGAGCAGGTTGCGGTAGTCCTCCGAACCCAGGTTGGTCAGGCGGAACAGTTCGGTCAGGTGGGTTGCGCTGCGCAGGATGATGCGGCCGCGGCCGGATTTTTCCGGCGAGCCGGACGGCATCCACTCTGCATAGTAGTGACCAATATTGACTACAGCCATCGTCGTTCTCCTTGGGGGTTCATCCACTCTAAAAATAGGCGGTTCTGCGTCACCCATCGGGTGCGGCTTGCTCGGCGTCGGTGCGGGTCTAGATTGATAGGGGCTTGCGATTCTTTGCAAGGGAAAAACCGACATGGGATGGCGGGAGGTGGATGATGAGCACGCTGGGAACCGGATGGGCGCAGGAAACCGGAATGATCAGGCTGCCGCCGCCCGAGATGGAGGGCGGTTGGATATTGGTCCAGGCGCTGGGGGCGCGGCACTCGACGCGGGAGTTCGACGGCAAGCCGCTGCCGCCCCATCTGTTGTCGAACCTGCTGTGGGCGGCAAGCGGGGTGAACCGGCCGGAGTCGGGCCAGCGCACCGCGCCTTCTGCGCACGACTGGCGCGAGATCGACGTGGTCGTGACGACCGCGGAAGGCGCGTATCGCTACGATCCCCCCACGCATACCTTGAATGGCGTGGCGGCGGGCGACATCCGCCATCTGACGGGCGTGCAGGACTTTGTGGCGACGGCGCCGGTGAACCTGGTGTATGTGGCCGACTTCGACCGGATGATCGATGCCAGCGCCGAGGACCGCGCGTTCTACAGCGCAGCCGACGCCGGCTTCATTGCCCAGAACGTATATCTCTACTGCGCGTCGGCCGGCTTGGCGGTGGTGGTGCGCGGCCTGATCGATCGCGATGCGCTAAGCGCGGCGCTGGGGCTGGACCGCCACCAGCGCATCATCCTCGCGCAATCGGTGGGCTATCCGGCAGGCGGTGGGCAATAGCAAGGCGGAACACCAAATCGGCAGATGCCCAAATTCGCAAAGATCCTCCTCGCCTGCCTGATCTGCCTGGCTGTTGCCGGCGGCCTGATCTGGCTGATCCAGCGGCTGGGCGGTTGAGTTCAGGCCGCGCCTTAAGGTGGCGGGCGGAGGCGGGGTAACCCAACCCGTGCAAAAAATGCACGGGTTGCGGCGGCGGATGAACCCGCCGATGAAATTTGAAACTCTCGGGACGGCGGGGCTACAAGGCCCAGGGATTGAACACCTGGGGGAACAGGCCGAAACCCTGCACGTTGCGGGTGACCACGGTGTGGCCGTGGCATTGCGCGGTGGCCATGACGAGGCCGTCCATCACGGGCTGGGGCTGGCCCGCCAGTTCGGCTTGGGCAGCGAGCTGCGCCCAGGCGTGGAGGGCTGCGCCGTCGAGCGGCAGGATGCGACCGGCGAAGCGTTGCTCCAGCTTACCCCGCCAGGCGGTGAGCTTCTGGCTGGCCCGGTTGCGCGAAAACGGCTGCGATATCGGCAGCTATTCCGGGCATGAGCCAGTTGTCCGCTTTCGGACAGGATTACGAGGGGGGCGACGACGAGCGGCACGGTCATCTCCGCCGCGGTCAGCCCGCCGTGCACGCCGACATGGGTGTAGCGTTCCTCGCCCTTGAGCCAGTCGCGCAGGATGGCGCGGCCGCGGGGGATGAGGACGAAATCGCCGAGCCGGTCGCGCAGGGCGGGGTGAGCTGCGCCCGGCCCCAGCCATCCCTGGCGCAGGACGTCCTCGCTCCTGAACAGCTGGAGCCGGTCGGCCAACCGGCCCCGCACGTAGTCCTCGAATGGCGCCTCCCGGCCGGCGCGGACATAGGCATAGGCCGCGCGGGGTTCGCCGCACAGGGGCAGCAACAGGGTCTCGCGCAGGGCGGGATGGTCGTCGAGGTCGATGGTGTCATCGACGTCGATGAAGCCATGGTCGGCGGTGACGATGACGACGCTGTCGTGCGCCACGTCCAGCAGGCGGGCGAAGGCGGCGTCCAGCGCGGCGAAGGCGGCCGCCACTGCTTCGCTGTGGATGCCGTGTTCGTGGGCCAGGCTGTCGAGTTGCGGCCAGTAGGCGTAGACGTAGCTGGGCGCGGCACTGCGCGTGAGGCCGGCGACAAGGGCGAACAGCTCGTCCAGGGTGCCGTAGCCGTGCCGCTGCGCGCGGCCGGCGAGCGCGACGTTGAAGTCGGAATGAACGATGGGCTGCGGGCTCACCACGTGGCAGGGCAGCGGCAACCGGTCGAACAGCGGCGTGAGGCCGAACAGCGAGGCCGGCGAGACGCCCGCATCGCGCAGGTCATGGCGGCCGGTGCGCACGCGGAAGGGCAGCGGCGCGACGACGGCGCCGATCTCGCGGAAATACATGTTCCAGCCGGTCAGCCCGTGCTGCTGCGGGGCGAGGCCGGTGAGGAAAGTGGGGATGGCGCTGGCCGTCGTGGAGGGGAAGACCGAGGTGAGCTGCCCGCGCAGATGGCGGCGCAGCGCGCCGTCGCGGCCAGCCAGATAATGGAGGCCCAGGCCGTCCACCACCAGCAGCACCAGATGGCGCGCCCCGGCCAGGGCCTCGGGCGGCAGCGCCGCCAGCGGCGGATACGGGCTGCTCCCGCCCAGGGCGGTGGCGATGGAACTCATGAGGTTGACCAGACTGCCGCCGTGATAATCGGGCAGGGTAAGGCCGGGCTCTTTCTGCAAGCTCGGTCCGATGCGGGATTCCGGTGTCATGCCTGTTCCGTTAGGGTGAGATTGTTCACGCCAACAATAGCCAGCTTATCGTGAATATAGGCCGGACCACTGCTGTCCGGTTAAATGAATGGTCGAATCGCTGAAAGCCATGACTGACGCGGATTTCCGAGCGATGAAGGGTGGTGTCGATTTGAACGGCGATTGCCAGTTCGTGCAGTCTTCTGGGCTTTTGCCCGGAGGCCGCCATGAACACCGGCAAGACGCTGTTCGCCCAACTCATGGACTTCCTGCCCTGGACGACCTTTGCCCGATACGTCGCGCGCTACGGCGGCGACAAGGGCGTTCGAACGCTGACCTGCGCGGAGCAGTTCCGGGTCATGGCCTTCGCC
>JAJYXA010000320.1:4745-6980 GCA_021791235.1 Pseudomonadota bacterium | reverse complement strand
GCCCCGACGTTCGGCCGCGGTGCGATGACCAACCATTGGGTTGACATCAAGAACACGGACCTGGTTCTGATCATGGGCGGCAACGCCGCCGAGGCCCACCCCTGTGGCTTCAAGTGGGTGACCGAGGCGAAGGCGCACCGCAAGGCGAAGCTGATCGTGGTCGATCCGCGCTTCACGCGCTCGGCCGCGGTATCGGATTTCTATGCGCCGATCCGTTCGGGCACGGACATCGCCTTCCTCGGCGGCGTGATCAACTACCTGCTCGGCAATGACAGGATCCATCACGAGTACGTGAAGACCTACACGGACTTCAGCTTCCTGGTGAACGATGCGTTCGCGTTCGACGACGGCATCTTCTCAGGCTACAACCCGGAGAAACGCAGCTACGACAAATCCACCTGGGGCTACCAGATCGGCGCGGACGGCTATGTCATCACCGACCCGACGCTGCAGAATCCGCGCTGCGTCTACCAGCTGATGAAGGCGCACTATTCGCGCTACACGCCGGACGTGGTCGCCTCCATCTGCGGCACGCCCAAGGATGCCTTCCTCAAGGTGTGCGAGATGATCGCCGGGACCGCCGCGCCCGACAAGACCATGACCATCATGTATGCGCTGGGCTGGACGCAGCATTCGCAGGGCTCGCAGATGATCCGCACCGGTGCCATGGTGCAGCTGCTGCTCGGCAACATCGGCGCGGCAGGCGGCGGCATGAACGCACTGCGTGGCCACTCCAACATACAGGGCCTCACCGATCTGGGTCTCTTGTCCAACCTGCTGCCGGGCTATATGTCGCTGCCCGGGGACGCGGAGCAGGACTACGCGGCCTACATCGAGAAGCGCGCCTTCAAGCCGCTGCGGCCCGGCCAGCTGTCCTACTGGCAGAACTACAACAAGTTCTTCGTCAGCAATATGAAGGCGTGGTGGGGCGACGCTGCGACTGCCGAGAACAACTGGTGCTACGACTGGCTGCCCAAGCTCGACAAGGGCTACGACCTCCTGCAGGTGTTCGAGAACATGAACCAGGGCAAGGTCAACGGCTACCTCTGCCAGGGTTTCAACCCGCTGGCCTCGGCGCCGTGCAAGGTCAAGGTGTCGGGCGCGCTGGCCAAGCTGAAATTTCTTGTCACCATCGACCCGCTGGCGACCGAGACCTCGGAGTTCTGGCAGAACCACGGCGAATACAACGACGTCGATCCGGCCAAGATCCAGACCGAAGTGTTCCGCCTGCCTTCCACCTGCTTCGCGGAGGAAGACGGTTCCCTGGTCAGCTCCAGCCGCGTGCTGCAGTGGCATTGGAAGGCGGCCGAGCCGCCGGGCGATGCCAGGAACGACCAGGAAATCATGGCCGGCATCTTCCTCAGGCTCAGGGAGTTGTACAAGAAGGACGGTGGCGCCTTCCCCGACCCCATCCTCAACCTGACCTGGAAGCATCGCCAGCCCGAGGCCCCCTCGCCCGAGGAACTGGCGAAGGAATACTCCGGCAAGGCGCTGAAGGACGTCACCGACCCGAAGGATCCGGCCAAGGTCCTGGTGAAGGCCGGCGAGCAGTTGAACGGCTTTGCCGAACTGCGCGACGACGGGTCCACGTCCTGCGGTTGCTGGATATTCTCCGGTGCCTGGTCGGAGAAGGGCAACCTCATGGCGCGGCGAGACAACAGCGATCCCTTCGGCATCGGGCAGACGCTGAACTGGGCTTTCGCCTGGCCGGCCAACCGGCGCGTGCTGTACAACCGCGCTTCCTGTGATCCGGCCGGCAAGCCCTACGATCCGAAGCGCAAGCTGATCGCCTGGGACGCAGGCGCAGGCAAGTGGACCGGTTCCGACATACCAGACTTCAAGCCGGACTCCCCGCCGGAAGACGGCATGAATCCCTTCATCATGAATCCGGAAGGCGTGGCGCGTTTCTTCGCGGTGGACAAGATGGCGGAGGGTCCCTTCCCCGAGCACTACGAGCCGATGGAATCACCGCTGCCCAACAATCCGCTGCACCCGAACAACGACAAGGCGCGGGCCAACCCGGCCGCGCGGGTGTTCAAGGACGACTGGGCGAGCTTTGGCAAGGCGGACCAGTTCCCCTATGTGGGCACCACCTACCGCCTCACCGAGCATTTCCACTTCTGGACCAAGCACGTGCGGATCAATGCCATCCTGCAGCCGGAGCAGTTCGTGGAAATCGGCGAGGAACTGGCGAAGGAGAAGGGCATCAAGGCCGGCGACCACGTGCGGGTGAAA
>JAJYXA010000320.1:4369-4735 GCA_021791235.1 Pseudomonadota bacterium | reverse complement strand
TCATCGTCGCGGTGGCGGTGGTCACCAAGCGCTTGCGCACGCTGGATGTCGAGGGCAGGAAGGTGCACACCGTGGGTGTGCCGATCCACTGGGGGTTCATGGGCGTGGCCAAGAACGGCTACATCACCAACACGCTCACGCCCTTCGTGGGTGACGCCAACACCCAGACGCCGGAGTTCAAGTCGTTCCTCGTGAACATCGAGAAGGTTTAGGGAGACGGCCATGGCACTGCAATCACTCGACATCAAGGCACGCTCCGCCACTACTACCCAACCGCCCCGTGCGCGCAACCCCGTTCACGTCGCCAAGCTGATCGACATCTCCAAATGCATCGGCTGCAAGGCCTGCCAGGCGGCGTGCATGGAA
>JAJYXA010000320.1:0-4359 GCA_021791235.1 Pseudomonadota bacterium | reverse complement strand
GCGCTTCTCCGAAGTGGAGGTGGAGCAGGGCCGGCTGGAATGGCTGATCCGCAAGGACGGCTGCATGCACTGCGACGACCCCGGCTGCCTGAAGGCCTGCCCGTCGCCGGGCGCGATCGTCCAGTACGCGAACGGCATCGTGGATTTCCACGAGGAGCACTGCATCGGCTGCGGCTACTGCATCACCGGCTGTCCCTTCAACATCCCGCGCATCTCGAAGAAGGACAGCAAGGCCTACAAGTGCACGCTGTGCTCGGACCGGGTGGCGGTGGGCTTGGAGCCCGCCTGCATCAAGACCTGCCCCACCGGCGCGCTGGTCTTCGGCTCCAAGCAGGACATGATCCACCACGCCGAGGGGCGCGTCGCCGACCTCAAGGAACGCGGCTACGCCAACGCGGCGCTGTACAACCCGCAGGGTGTCGGCGGCACGCACGTGATGTACGTGCTGCAGCATGGCGACCAGCCGGAACTGTATGCGAACCTGCCCAAGGACCCGCACATCAGCCCGCTGGTCAGCCTGTGGAAGGGGGTGACCAAACCCCTCATGAGCCTGGGCATCGGCCTGGCCGTGTTCGCCGGCTTCTTCCATTTTGTCACGGCCGGTCCCAAGGAGGTGGAAGAGGAAAAAACGGATTGATCCGGTCCGTTCTTCGTTCTTCCCACGACATCAAGGAGCGATCATGCGCACGATGATTCAACGCTACACCGCCAGGGAACGCAGCAACCACTGGGTTGTGGCCATTGCCTTCGTCCTCGCCGGTCTTTCGGGGCTGGCGCTGTTCCACCCGGCCTTTTTCTTTCTTACGAACCTGTTCGGCGGCGGCACCTGGAACCGCATCCTGCATCCCTTCATCGGCGTGGTGATGTTCCTGTCTTTCATCGTCCTGGCGGCGCGGTTCTGGCGCTTCAACCACATCACGTCGGCCGACCGCCAGTGGATGAGTCGTATCAAGGATGTGCTGTGCAACCACGACCAGGGGTTACCTGAAGTTGGCAAGTACAACGCCGGGCAGAAAACCCTGTTCTGGGTGATGGTGGTGAGCATTCCTGCGCTGCTGCTTTCCGGCATCGTGATCTGGCAGCCCTGGTTTGCGCCGTACTTTCCCATCTGGCTGCTGCGCGTGGCGGTGGTCATCCATGCGCTGGCAGCTTGGGTCATGATCCTCGGCATCATCGTGCACGTCTATGCCGCGATCTGGGTCAAGGGTTCGGTCAGGGCGATGACGCGCGGCACGGTTTCCGAGGCCTGGGCCAAACACCACCACCGTGCCTGGTATCGCGAGATGACCGGCAAGTGATTCCCGAAAAATCCATCACAAGGACCCGTTAGCGCATGACGACCACACTCCTGCAGCCCGGCGAAATCGAAGCGGCAGCCGGCAGTATTCCCGAACTGTTGTTGCCGCCGGCCGATCTGTTCTTGTCACGCGCCCGGCGGCTGGAGCAACTCGCAGAAGGACATCCCCTCGGGGACTACCTGCGCTTCGTTGCCCGGCTGGCGCGGGCGCAGCAGGCAAGCCTGGATGCCGCCGCCACGGCGGAACTGCCCGCTCCCGAACGGCTGGCGCAATGCCGCGAACACCAGATGCCTCCACTGTCTCCTGTCGGCCTCGGCTTGCCGGATGGCTGGCGCGACACGGCGCGGCAACTGGCACGCACGGTGCTGCCCAGCCTGCCTGCAACAGGCCAGGCGGCACTGGAATCGGTCCTGGAAAAACCGGATGCCTGGCTGGACGGGCAGGCGCTGCAACTGCTCGATGGGAACATCCAGGGGATCGATGCCGCCGTGGCGCCGATTGTCGGCGCCGCGCTGCAGGTGCACTGGACCCGGCTCGCGCGCCAGCTCGAACCCGCGCAGGTGGCGCGGCCCGAACACCCCAATCTGTGCCCGGTGTGCGGCGCGCACCCGGTCAGCTCGGTGGTGCGCATCGGCGGCGCCGAGAACGGCCTGCGCTATCTGCATTGCGCGCTGTGCAGCGCGGAATGGCACGTGGTGCGTGCCAAGTGCAGCAACTGCGACAACACCCGCGGCATCGCCCACTATCACCTGGAGGGCGGCAACAAGGCCGTACAGGCCGAAAGTTGCCCGGAATGTCAGTCCTATCTGAAAATCGTCCAGCAGGAGAAGGACCCGCTGGCCGATCCCGTGGCCGACGATCTCGCCACCCTGACGCTCGATCTGCTGATGGACGAGGCGGGCTTTGTTCCCAGCGGGTTAAATTGGTATCTGATTCAGGGTCAACTATAAAGAGACTCACCGGCTTCAGTCGTCGATTCAACAACCGCGAAGGGATTGTCTATCGTGCATAGCGCCCCCCCACGTCCGCCTTCGATTGATCGCGTCCTCAACTGGGCCGCTGTTGTCCCGCTGATCGCCGAATATGGCCGCGAGCCCGTCCTCGCCGGCGTGCGCAGCATGCTCGACAGTGCCCGCCAGGCCGCGCGCAACGGTGAGCTGGTCGACTACACCGAACCTGCGCTGGCGGCCCGGCTTGCCTCGTATCTGTCGCGACACAACGCGCCCCGACTGCAACGGGTGTTCAATCTCACAGGTACGGTGCTGCACACCAACCTGGGTCGCGCGCCGCTTCCGGAAGCGGCGGTGGAGGCGCTGCTGATGGCGGCTCGCCATCCCTGCGCGCTGGAGTACGATCTCGAAACCGGCGGCCGCGGCGACCGCGACGACATGGTGGAGGGCGTGCTGTGCGAACTCACCGGCGCCGAGGCCGCCACGGTGGTGAACAACAATGCCGCGGCGGTGTTCCTGTTGCTCAACACCCTGGCGATGAAGAAGCAGGTCATCGTCTCGCGCGGCGAACTGGTCGAGATCGGCGGTGCCTTCCGCGTGCCCGACATCATGAGCCGCGCCGGCGCCAGACTGGTCGAGGTGGGCACCACCAACCGCACCCATCTGCGCGACTTTGCCGAAGCCATCGGCCCGCGCAGCGCCCTGCTGATGAAGATTCACACCAGCAATTACGCCATCCAGGGGTTTACTGCCAGCGTGCCGGAGACGGAACTGGCGCAGCTGGCCCATGCCAATGAACTGCCCTTCGTGATCGATCTCGGCAGCGGCACGCTCACCGATCTCGCGCGCTTCGGCCTGCCGCACGAACCGACGCCGCAGGAATCGATCGCCGCCGGCGCCGATCTGGTCAGCTTCAGCGGCGACAAGCTGCTGGGCGGTCCGCAGGCCGGCATCCTGGTGGGGCGCCGCGACCTGATCCAGCGCATCAAGAAGAATCCGCTCAAGCGCGCGCTGCGCGTCGGCAAGCTCACGCTGGCGGCGCTGGAGGCGGTGCTGCGCCTGTATCGCGATCCCGACCGCCTGGCCGATCGGCTCACGGCCCTGCAACTGCTCACCCGGCCTTCAGACGACATCCAGGCCCAAGCCGAGCGCCTGCTGCCGCCGATGCAGCAGGCGCTGGCCGGTTGGCCGGTGACGGTGGCTGTCGAGCCGGCCCTGTCGCAGATCGGCAGCGGCTCGCTGCCGATCGACCGGCTGGAAAGCTGCGCGCTGGTGGTGCGGCCCAGTTCAAGAAAAAGCGGTGTACTGCACGACATCGAGGCTGCGCTGCGCGGCCTGCCGCTGCCGGTGATCGGCCGCATTGCCGACGGCGCATTGCGGCTTGATCTGCGCTGTCTGTCCGCTGCGGATGAAGCCGATTTCGCAGCCCAATTGACCCTGGTGAAACCCTGAGAGAAGGAGTCTTGCATGCAACGACGCGAATTTCTGTGGACGTCCGTGGCCCTCGCCGCCGGCGTGATGTGGCCTGCCGGCCGGGCCGAAGCGGGCTTCGATCCGTCCCCTGAGGATGGCTGGCGCACCTTCGATGTCACCCACCGGGTGGAGGTGCTGAAGCCGGAAGGCGCGACCCGCGCCTGGCTGCCGCTGCCCTCGGTGGATGAGAAGGACTGGATTCGCACCATGGGCAACCTGTGGCAGGGCAGTAGCGGGAATGTGCGCCTGCTCCGCAACCGGGAATACGGCGCGCAGATGCTCTACGCCGAATGGGCCCCCGGCGAGAAGCCTGTGCTGGAAGTGACCAGCCGCGTCGCCACGCGCGACCGCGCCATCGACCTGGGCCGGCCCGGTAAGGCCGCGCCGCTGTCGCGCGCCGAGCGGCACCTCAATACCATGGCCACCCAGCTGTTGCCCACCGACGGCATCGTCAGGAAGACCGCGCTCGACATCACCCGTGGCGCCCGGTCGGATGAGGCCAAGGCGCGGGCCATTTATGAGTGGGTGGTGGACAACACCTTCCGCAACCCGAAGACGCGCGGCTGCGGCCTGGGCGACATCCGCTTCATGCTGGAGTCGGGCGACCTCTCCGGCAAGTGCGCCGACCTCAACGCGCT
>JAJYXA010000200.1 GCA_021791235.1 Pseudomonadota bacterium | reverse complement strand
GCCTGATTTCGCATGCGAAATCAGGCCTCGTTCCGCCTGGCGCGCCAGGCGTTGTGGCGCGAATCGTGGGTGTTCTGGTCGCTGCTGGCGGAGGCCTGGCTGAGCATGCTGAAGCAGGCCTACCGCAATCCGGCCAGCGCCGAACTCAAGCCCCATGTCGCCGAGTTTGCCGCCCGTGCGCTGCGCTATGCCGGACTGGTCATGCGCTGGGACTATCACCAGGCGCGCAACCCGGCCGCGTCGGCCTGGCGCCGCGTGCACAAGATCTACCGCCTGGTCGAACGCGATGGCTTTGCGACGCAGGACGTGCCGGTCAATGCGCGCCCCACGCACTGCGCACGCGAATACGCGCTGGTGGTGTTGATGGGGCTGGTGCATCCGCTGGGCTACCGCACGCAGGAAATCGAGTCGATTGCGCAGCTTCTCGACGGCTACGAGCCTTTGCCGCTGCCCGAAACCGTGCCGCAGCGCGAGGCGCACACGCACGTGGTGGACCTGTCGCTCAGCGAAGGAGCCTGCGTACTGGAAAACGGCTGGATGCAAGGGCGCCGCCTGCGGTACTTTGCCCTGCGCCCGCTGATCGATTATTTGCGATCGCTCGATCAGGGCTCGGCCACGGTGGAGGGGGGCGCACTCGCCCAGCAGGTGGCCAGCCTGATCGAACGCGGTGGCATTCGTCGCAGCCGTCAACGCACGCATCGCTTCGGCCGCGTGTGGGCGGCGGCGGGGATGGACAATATCCTGGCCGCGCTGGCGCATGTCGACGCCGACAAGGCGCGCCCGGCCCTGGAGCCCTGGATGCTGCGCGACGAGAGCACGGAAGGCATGGGCTTTGCCTTGTCCGAGGCAACGACGCTTCCGCATGGCCGCCTGGTGGCGGTGAGCTGGGATCCGTCGGAGAACGTCTGGCAATTGCTGGCGATCCGCTGGAATCGGGAAGAAGACGGCCAGCATTTGGTGGGTACGCAACGCCTGTCACGTCACCCCAAGCGGGTGGAGATCTATTTCGAGCCGGGCGCCGCGGGTGGCGCGCAGGAAAAAACCTGGGCCGTGTTCATGCCCATGACGCATACCGAGCAAGGGGTCAGCAACCTGTTGATTCCACAGACGCATTACCGCCTGGGCGCGCCGCTGATGCTGCGCGACGGCGATACGGTGTATCGCTTGCGGCTGGGCGAGGTGCAGGAAAGCCACGAAGGCTGGCTGCGCGTGGGGATGGATGTGGTGGGACGGGAGCAGTTCGCCGCCGCCGCCTGAGGCGTTTTTACAATGAGGATGCGGAGGGCAGGGAGGAAACCCCATTCGCATTTCCTCCGGGTCCTCTGCATCCTCTTTGTGAATGGTTTCCCGATATCCCCGACCGCAGCGTGGCAGTCTGAATTTCAGCGCGTGCGGATGTCGCCGAAATGGAAGTCGAACGAACCGGCGCGGCGGTCGCTGAAATACTGTTCCAGCGTGGCGCGCACGGTACGGAAGGCGATGTCGTCCCAGGGAATTTCGGCTTCGCTGAACAGCCGGGTTTCGAGCGATTCGACGCCGGGCTGAAAATCCAGATCCAGCAGCCGGGCGCGGAACATGAAGTACACCTGGTTGATGTGCGGCAGGTTGTACAGGGTGTAGAGTCCGCCGACCTCGATGCGCGCCCCGGCTTCTTCCCGGGTTTCGCGCGCCGCCCCTTCGAGCGTGGTCTCGCCGTTTTCCATGAAGCCGGCGGGCAGCGTCCACAGCCCGTACCTGGGTTCGATGGCGCGCCGGCACAGCAGCACCTTGTCTTCCCATTCGGGGATGCAGCCGACCACCATCTTGGGGTTCTGGTAATGGATGGTGCCGCAGTCGGGACACACATGGCGCGGCAGGTGATCGCCATCGGGCACGCGCAGCACCACGGCGCCGCCACATTCACTGCAAAAATTCATGCTGCGTCCATTTCAGTTCATTGCTAAATGCTTCACCCCAGAGACACAGAGGAAAACAAGCTATTGAGGCACGCTGCGCGATCAGCCAGGCAGCCGGCAGGTGAAAGCCGAGCCCATGCACCCATGCAATACGCTGATTTGACATGTTTCTCCGTGTTCGCTCCACGGTATCAAAATCCCCCCTCCTCAAGCAAGGATGAAACTGGAACACGGGGGCGCGAGCGATTATCATTTGGGCTCACTCAGCTTGTTGTAAAGTCCATGCGTCCCTCCCACATCGAAACCATCCTCGACCGCGAATTCGAAAGCGCCGCCGACGGCCACCACACGCCGGTGATGCTGTGGGGGCCGCCGGGTGTCGGCAAGTCGCAGATCGTCGCCAAGATCGCGCAGCAGCACGGCGTGCCGCTGATCGACATCCGTTTGAGCCAGATGGAGCCGACCGACCTGCGCGGCATCCCCTTCCGCAGCGGCCAGCTGGTCGAATGGTCGATTCCCGCGGTGCTGCCCGATGCCGAGCGCCACGGCCCGGCGGGCATCCTGTTCCTCGACGAGATCACCTCGGCGCCGCCGACCGTGTCGGCCGCCGCCTACCAGTTGATCCTCGACCGCCGCCTGGGCGAATACAAAGTGCCCGACGGCTGGGTGATTTTCGCCGCCGGCAACCGCCAGGGCGACCGCGGCGTGACCTACGCGATGCCGGCGCCGCTGGCCAACCGCTTCACCCATTACGAAGTCGAGGTGAATCTGGACGACTGGGTCGACTGGGCGCACAGCGAGGCCATCGACCCGCGCGTGATCGCCTTCCTGCGCTTCCGCCCCGACCTGCTGTTCAGCTTCGACCCGGCGCACACGCCGATCGCCTTTCCCAGCCCGCGCTCGTGGGAGTACGCCCACCGCGCGCTGCAGAAATTCGACCGGACCGGACTGCTGGCCGATGCGCTGATGGCCTGCGTCGGCCAGTCGGCCGGGCTGGAGCTGAAGACCTTCGTCGACAACATGGCGCAGATGCCGGACATCGACGCCATCATCGCCGGCGCGGCGGCCGAGGTGCCCGACGGCATCGACCTGCAGTACGGCGTCGCCGCCGCGCTGGTTCGGCGCGCCCTGCAGGCCGCCGACAACGGCAACGCCGCGGCGGTGTACGGCAACATCCTCAAATACGCGCAGCGCTTTCCGCAGCGCGAAATGAGCGTGATGCTGGTGTCCGACCTGCACCGCGCGGTGGGGCGCCCGCTGTTCGCGGTGCCGGCGTTCGCCGAATGGGCCAACAGCATCACCGATCTGGTCCTGTACGAGCATTGACCCTGAAAACCGAAGTGGAACCACAGAGGCACAGAGAACACAGAGGAAGCCCATGCGTTGCAAAACACTGAAAGCCCAGCCGGCGGATGAAATGCATGCCTTGGTTGCTTCGGTTTTCTCCGTGCCTCTGTGGTGAGGAATTTGGGTTGATCCATGGCTAAGCAACACGATCCCGCGCTCGAACCCATCCTCACCAAGCTGGCTGCCGCGCGCACCCGCCTCATCATGGAGCGTCCCTTCCTCGGCGCGCTGGTGATGCACCTGCCGCTGAAGCCCGGCGGCGACTGGTGCGCCACCACCGGCACCGACGCGCAGGCGTTCTATTTCAACCCGAAGTTCATCGAGAATCTCAATCTCGCGCAGACGCAGTTCGTGCTGGCGCACGAGGCGATGCACTGCGCGATGGGCCACCCCCACCGCCGCAACCACCGGGTGAAGCGGCGCTGGGATGTGGCCTGTGACCATGCGGTGAACCTCATTCTGATCGAGGAAGGCCTGAAGCCGCCGCTGCACGGCATTCTCGCCGACCAGAATTTCATGACCCTGTCGGCGGAGGAAATCTACCCGCTGATTCCCGAGGACACGCCGGAGGAATCCTTCGACCAGCACCTGTTCGACAACGACAACGAGTCCGGCGCCAGTCCCGACGAGAATCAGCGCCAGGACAATCCCGACGCCGGCGAATCGGGCGGGCAGGGCAAGGAAGGCCAGAGCCAGGCCGAGGAAAAAGAGGGCAGCGGCAGCCAGGCTTCGCAGAAACCGAACGAGTTGTCGCCCTCGGAACGCGAGGAACTCGCCGAGCAGTGGAAAAACCGGCTGGCCGCCGCCGCGCAGGCGGCGCGCCAGGCCGGCAAGCTGTCGCAGTCGATGATGCGCTGGGTCGACGGCCTGCTGGCGCCCAGCCTGCCGTGGCGCGCGCTCCTGGCGCGCTTCTTCGCGGTGAACCAGCGCGACGACTATTCGTGGCGCCGCCCGTCGCGGCGCGAAGGCGACGCGCTGCTGCCGCGCCTGTCGAGCGAGGGCATCGAGGTGGTGGCGGCGATCGACACCAGCGGCTCGATCGGCGACGACGAGCTGCGCGAATTCGTCACCGAGCTCGACGCGCTGAAAGGCCAGGTGCGCGCGAGGGTGACGCTGCTGGCGTGCGACAACCACGTGGCCGACGCCGCGCCGTGGGAGTTCGAGCCGTGGGACACCATGCAGTTGCCGGCCGAGATCGCGGGCGGCGGCGGCACCGATTTCCGCCCGGTGTTCGACTGGGTCGAAGCCGAAAACCGCAGCCCCGACATGCTGGTGTATTTCACCGATGCCGAAGGCGATTTCCCCAAGGTGCCGCCGAATTACCCGGTGATCTGGCTGGTCAAGGGCAAGGGAATAGTGCCCTGGGGCGAGCGGGTGCAACTCAATTGAGATAAAACAGCAGTTGAACCACAGAGTCACAGAGAACACATAGGAAAACCAATGAGTTGCTGCCTACTAAAAGCTCGTCCGGCAGGTGAAATAGGCGTTTCTGCCAAGCTGTTTCTTTTGTTTTCTCCGTGCCTCCGTGCCTCTGTGGTAAGGGGTTTAGGTTGAGCGCAGCCGACGCCCAGCCCAACCGCGTGCGCGGTTTCCTGTTCGAGCGGCTCGACATCCGCGGCGCATGGATGCAACTGGGCCCCGCCTGGCGCGAAATGACCGCGGGGCGCGATTACCCCGAACCGGTCCTTGAACTCCTGGGGCAACTGGCGGGGGTGACGACGCTGATTGCCGCGAATCTCAAACAGGCGGGGCGGCTGACTTTTCAGCTGCGCGGCGAAGGCGCGGTGTCGCTGCTGGTGATGGACTGCGACGAGCAATTGCGCCTGCGCGGCATGGCGCGTACCGTCCCGGAACTTTCCGCCGGCAGTTTGCCGGCCCTGCTGGGCGAGGGCGCGCTGACCCTGACGCTCGACGCCGCCGGCATGCGCCAGCCCTACCAGAGCCATGTGCCGCTGCAGGGCGAGACCCTGGCCGCCGTGTTCGAGCATTATCTGGAACAGTCCGAGCAGACGCCGACCCGCCTGTGGCTGGCGGCCAACCATGAAACCGCGGCGGGGCTTTTCCTGCAGGCGCTGCCGGGCGCGGCCCTGCGCGATGCCGACGGCTGGAACCGGGTGCAGATCCTGGCCGGCACCGTGCGGGCGGACGAGTTGCTCGGCCTCGGCGCGATCAAGCTGATCGAGCGCCTGTTCCCCGAAGAAGACGTGCGCGTGTACGACCCGCGCCCGGTCGGCTATCACTGTCCGTATGATCCGGCCAAGGTCTATTCCATGCTGCGCAGCGTGGGGCAGACGGAATGCGAAGCCATCATCGCCGAGCACGGCGAAATCCGGGTGCACGACGAGATCTGCAATCATGAATATGTGCTGGATGCGGCCGCCGTGGCCGCACTTTTCAAGTGAAAGGAAGCGCATGCGAACTGGATGGATGCTGCTGGGCATGTTGGCGATATCGGCGGCCACCCATGCCGATGAAGGACGCTATCAGGCATTGCCGCTGGCCGGAACCGAAGGCAGCAAGGGCGGCGGGCGGGCGTTCATCCTCGACACCCGCGACGGCCACGTCTGGATCTGGAGCGAGAACGAGCTCATCGCCGCGCCGGATGGCCGCCGCCGCTACGGTTCCGGCTTCCTCTATCAGGGCAAGTTGCGTCCCGGCACCCGGCCGGGCGAACTGATCGAACAGCAGGCCAGGTGACCTGCCCGGCAGGGCAGGCCGGCTGCCTGTGCCTATGAGGGATGGGGTTCTCGGGCAGCCCAACGAGCAATAGCGAGAGGGTCTGCGCCGGGCCATGCGCCTTTTTACTTAAGGCGGGGCCGGATTAGGCCGATACGTGCTCATCCTTGCGAGTTGCCCCGAGAAACCATGCGTACCGAGCCAGCCACCCCCAGCGCATCCACCCAGCCTGCACGCCAGAAAATTCGCCTGGGCGACCTGCTCGTCGAGCAGAAAGTCATTTCCAGCGCCGATCTCGACATCGCGCTGGCCGCGCAGAAAAAGAGCGGACGCCGGCTCGGGCGCATCATCGTCGAAAGCGGCCTGGCGGGAGAAAACGACATCGCCCAGGCGCTGGCGCGGCAACTGAATCTCCCCTTCGTCGATCTCCGGAAATTCAACCCGGACGCCTCCATCCTGCAGCTGCTGCCGGAAACGCAGGCGCGGCGCTTCCGCGCCATGCCGCTGGCGCGACGGGACGGCGACATTTTCGTCGGCATGGCCGATCCGACCGACCTGTTTGCCTACGATGAAATCGCCCGGCTGATCCCGGAAGGCATCCAGCTTGCCGTGGTCGCGGAAGGCGACCTGCTGGCGGCCATCGACCGGATCTACCGGCGCACCGACGATATCCACGGCCTGACCGAGGAGCTCGCGCGCGACATGGGCGAGAGCGAGGCCAGCATCATCGGCCTGGAAGCGCTGGGCGAAGGGCAGGCCGATGCGCCGGTGGTGCGCCTGCTGCAGACGCTGTTCGAGGACGCGCTTCAGGTGGGGGCGTCCGACGTGCACATCGAACCGCAGGAAAAGCATCTGGCCATCCGCTTCCGCATCGACGGCGTGCTGCATCCGCAGACCCAGGCCGATCTCAAGATCGCGCCGGCGCTGGCCTTGCGCCTGAAGATCGTGTCCGGGCTCGACATCTCGGAAAAACGCCTGCCGCAGGACGGCCGCTTTGCGGTCAAGGTGCGCGGCCGCACGGTCGACGTGCGCCTGTCCACCATGCCCACGCAATACGGCGAGTCCGTGGTGATGCG
>JAJYXA010000057.1 GCA_021791235.1 Pseudomonadota bacterium | reverse complement strand
GTTCGCAGGCGATGGCCAGGGCCAGGTAGGGCGCATACGGCCCGCGCTGCGAGACGAGGGCCTCGGTGATTTCGGCGGGCAGGCTGATCTGCTTCAGCACCTGCTGCATCGGCATGCGCATGACCACGTCGAGCAGCGAAAACAGTCCGGCGACGAAAATCTCGTCGAGCGCCTTGGCAAACAGCGCGCGCCCGGCCAGCTGCTCGGCCACACGGCCGCGCACCAGCGCGTTTTCCAGCACCGCCTGATCGAGTTCCCGGGTCTGGCCGCCGGTAAACAGGATCAGCGTCAGCCAGCGATACAGCTTGTCCTGCCCCATCACCATCAGCGCCTGCTCAATGCCGCCGATCTTGTTCATCAGGCCCATGCCGGGCGAATTGACGTAGCGCAGCAGGCGTACCGACAAGGCCGGATCGTGGCGGAACTGCGCCGCCAGTTCCGGCTGCTCGGC
This sequence comes from Pseudomonadota bacterium, assembly GCA_021791235.1. The sequence goes on along the minus strand of JAJYXA010000057.1, from coordinate 6,544 downwards.
GCCGGTGCGCACCCGGTTCATCAGGTCCAGCACCTTGGCGCGCGAGGGTCCCATGGCGGGGCTGTCGAGGGTTTCTCGGCGGGTGATGAAAGGCCCCATGAACAGCGCGAACTGCAGCTTGTGGCACATGTGGAACGCTTCGAGCGTTTGCACGTTCGTCGCCACGAAACGCTTGCCCGCGGCCACCCTGGACACGCTGGCCATTTGCGCGGTGATGGCGGGAATGTCCTCGCTGCTGACGTCCATCAACACGTAATCGGCGTGCTGCAGCAGCCCGTCCCGCTCGGGACGGATGGCCGCATCGGCAGGCACCGCAAAATTGAAGCCGCGCGACTTCAGTTCGCTCAGGCGGGCAAGCAGGGGGTCGGTGATCGGGGTCCGGGTGTCGATACTCGGCATCCACACCGTGCCGGCGGCAGGCCAGCCCTCGATCAGCGGGTGATTCAGGGTGGCGGGCGCAACCGGCACGAACGCCAGCCGCTGTCCCAGCAGGCGCGCGATATCCATGCGCTGAAGATTGCCGAGCAGCGTCTCGTCATAGAGGCGCCGCATGTCGGGCAGGTCCGTATCGCGCTGCCCGTCCAGCGCACGGCGCAGCATGAAGACGTAGGCTGCCACTTTCTGGTCGCGGCCCAGCAGGGCTTCGCGACGCATGACCGAAGGCGCCCCGGATCCCGGCCTGGGCGCCGCCCGGCTCCCGGAGGCCACGGCAGGGATGGGCGGCGCGGCCGCGGCCTCCTTGCCCGACCACATTCCGACTAGACGATTCAGCACGCTCCACTCCTCCGCAACAAACCTGGGCCCATCAGTCTGGTCATCGGCAGCGCCGGCCAAGACTGTAGCCTGTCCGCGCAAATTTTTGCGCGGAACGCCACTGCGTGACGGCAACGCGTCGCTGCTATGCTTACGAGACTGCGTGAATGATTCGACGCCTAGCCATGGGGCCCCCAATTGACCAAGCAAATCTCTCAGTATTTTTTTCGCGGCCTGATCACCGCCTTGCCGCTCGGGCTGACGGTCTATCTACTGTATGTCTTCCTGCGCTGGACGGAGACGCTGGCCATGCAGTTGATACGGCCGTTCATCGGCGAATTTTATGTGCCGGGAATGGGCTTGCTGCTCGGGATCACCGGCATTTTCCTGCTCGGCGTGCTGATGTCGCAACGCGGCGTGGGCAGGCTGCTGACGCTGGTGGAACTGCCCTTCACCAACCTGCCGGTGGTGAAGAGCATCTATTCCTCGCTCAAGGATTTTGCCGATTATTTTTCACCCAAAAGCAATCAGGCTGCCAAGCAAACGGTGGTGGCGCTCAAGCTGCCGGGGCTGGATCTCGAAGTGGTGGGACTGATCACGCGCCAGAGCGTGGACGACCTGCCCCCCGGCTTCCTGCCGGGCGACCGCGTGGCGGTTTACCTGCCGATGGGCTACATGATCGGCGGGTATACCGTGTTCGTTCCGCGCGACTGGGTGCAACCGATCGACGTGTCGGTGGAAGAAGCGATGCGCGCGTCGATGTTTGCGTGGATGAGCACGGCCGGCAACGGCGATTCGTCCGACCAAACCGGGCCATGATCACGCGGTGAAGCGCTGCGCAAGCTGAGGTAGAGTTCAGTCTCATGCGGATCGAGTGCTACGCCCAACGCCTGCTCAACCCGTTTCGCGGGGTGGTGCACACCATTCGCTACCAGTCGGCCGAGGCGGTGACGACCGACGGCATCGAATGGGATATCTACGTGGCCAACGACGCCTTGCTCGACGGGCTGGGACGTGCCGGCAAGCGCGCGCAGATTTCCGACATCCGCTACGGCCACTGGTCGGCGGATAAAGGCCTGAAACGCGGGCCGCTGTATCCGTCGGACGATTTCAGGCGCCTGGAGGACATGGGCGCGGTGGTGTACGAGCACCTGCTCAAGGTGCATCGCGACGTGCCGTTCAAATTCCGCGACCCGTTCGAGCTGTGGCTGCTCGACCGCGACGACCGGCCCCTGGCGCTGCTGCACAGCGTGCGCGCCGACAGCGAAACCGACACCCAACCGCCGCTCGACTGGCGTGCCGGCATGGCCGCGCAGGAACATTTCCAGAGCACCGCGATTGCCGGTCTGGCCGAGCCTGCCGGGGCGTATTTGACCCGTTGTGTAAACAGCCTCGCCAGCGGCGTCGTGCAATGGTTCCGCCGCGCCGGCGATGGCGCCGGACTGGGACTGCACACGCTGAAAGGCGGCGACGCCCTGCGCGGGCGCGTGCTCGCCGCCGAGGCCTTCCCGCCGCTGTTCATCGCCACCGCCGGCATGGACGCCGCCCACACCCGGCTGGTGCACGATTATCACGCCTGGCAGGCGCCGTGGATGTTGCTGCTGCCGCACCTGGACGCGGCCACCCGCGGCGCACTGGAAGCGGCCGCCTGCCGGCAGGCCGAATCGATCGAGAAACACTACCGGCTGTACCCCGTCGTCATCGATCGCCCCGCACTGCAGGCCGCGCGCGTGGAAGCGGCACTGGTGCGCAGCCAGCCGCACCCCGCGAACCACGATGAGGTCGTGCCGATGTTTTTTTATATCGAACTCGGCAGCACCGAGAGCCAGGACATCTGAGCGGCCCGGCCGGGCAGCCTGGCGAATTCGTCGCTGGACGCCGCGCGGCGGCGGCCACGGGCAATGATGCGAAACCGGGCGGCACCCTCCTCAAAAATCAGCGCCGGAACCGGCTGGTCCCGGACCGCATAATTCCGTTGGGTTAGTTGCCCGTTCCCAGCGCCTGCTTGAGCTTTTTCGCGTCGATCAGTTTGTCGAGCTCACCCAGTCCTTTGGCCACGCCGGGATCGGAAAACAATTCGGCCATGGCAACCTATCCCAGTGTCTGAAACCCGGTCTGCAGCGCTGCCGCGCCCTCGTATTTGACTGCCTGACGGGTCTGCTCGATACAGGATTCGGTCAGCAGACGATCGAACAGCCGTGCGGTTTCCCGATTGGCGCGCACGCGCTCCTCAGCGCTCACCTTGGCGAGCGATTGCACGACGGGATGCACCGTGGTGGTGGCGATCACCCAGCGCACCAGCGCGTTTTTGTCGACAGCCGTGGTTTTCTCGACCAGGCAACGCGACAAGTCGTCTGCATACAATCCGGCGTGGGCCGGCACAGCGAGGGCGAGCAGGGTTGAGCCCAATGCCAAGGCACGAATCATGATGGACTCCAGAAAAGAGGATGCAGGATCAAGGCTTGTTACCCGCGCACCGGCTCGAAGGTGGCGTCCAGATTCTGGTCGTCGCAGTAATCGAGGAAATCGCCGCGCAGGGTGGCGATGTGGGTGTCGGCGGGGATGCCGAGCGTCATGTGGACCGCGAACATGGGCGCGCCGGTGTGCGGCGCCGGGTAGGTTTCGGTGTCGAGCGCCTCGATGTTGATGCGCAGGCGCGCGAAGAAATTGGCCAGGCTGTTGACGATGCCGGGCTGGTCGAGCGCGGCGACTTCGACGGTGTACGGAATCAGGGGTTTTTCCGGGCGGACGGGGCGGGTGCGCTGCTGCGTGAGCGCCAAGCCCAGTTCCTCGCCCACGGCCGGCAGCCGCGCTTCCAGCTTGGCCAGCGCGTCCCAGCTGCCGGAAACCCGCATCAGCAGCGCAAAGCGGCCGCCGAGCGCGGCCATGCGCGATTCCTCGATGTTGCAGCCGGACTCGCCGATGCGGCGGGTAAAGCCCTCCACCAGGCCGATTTTGTCTTCGCCGCTGGCGGTGATGACGAGGGATTCGGTGTCGCTTGCCATTAAATTAATTTCCTGTCTGACAGTTCTTTCTTGATATAGGCGTAGAACACCGGCGCGGCGATCACGCCCGGCACGCCGAAGGCGGCTTCCATCGCCAGCATGACGATGAGCAGCTCCCATGCGCGCGCCTTGATCTGGCCTCCAATGATACGGGCATTCACGAAATATTCGAGCTTGTGGATGACGATCAGGAAGACCAGCGAGCCCGCGGCGACGTAGAGCGAATGCGACAGCGAAATGATGACGATGACGGTATTGGAAATGAGGTTGCCCAGCACCGGCAGCAGGCCGACGACGAAGGTCACCAGCACCATGGTTTTGACGAAGGGCAGCTGGACGCCGAACGCGGGCAGGACCAGGCCGAGATAGATCCAGGTCAGCAGGACGTTGAGCGCGGAGATCCGCACCTGGGCGAACACCACGCGGCGGAACGCTTCGGCCAGCCGGAGGACGCGCTCGCACAACGCCTGCGCCAGCGGCGCCAGGGTGTGATGCGGCGAGGCTTCGCGCAGCGCGACGAAGCTGCCGATGATGAAGCCGACCAGGATCAGCAGCAGTACGCGGCCGGCATCGCCGCCCAGCTTGCGCAGCTCCTGCGCGTGCTCGCGCAGCCATTCGACCAGGCCGGCGCGGATCACCGACTCGTCGCCCTGCGGCAGCCACTCCCCGGCCCAGGGCGGCAACAGTTCGCGCGAATTTTCGATCACCTCGGCCATCTTGGTGAGCAGGCCGGTGAGCCCGCCTTCGGTGCGCAAATAGAGGATGGCGCCGGCGGTCAGGCCGCCGAGGGCACCCAGCACCACCAGGGTGATCAGCGTCACCACCAGCACCTTGGACCAGGTGTGGCTGAGCTTGCCGATGACGAAGCGCGGCGCCAGCAGGTGGACCAGTTGCACCACCAGCAGGCCGGCCAGCAGAGCCGGCAGCAGCCGCAGGAACATCACGAGCAACAAGCCCGCGGCCATCATCAGCCAGGCGGCAATCTGGTGGCGGGTGGCCGGCGCAAGAGAATCAGTCATGATCGCCACATTGCCAAGAAAGCCCTCGCGCGGCAAGGGTTTCGGCATGACGGCCGGCGAACTCAGGCATCGGCCAGGTAGCCCAGCGCGGCGCCGGTCTGCGCAGCGGCTTTTTTCAGCGCCTCGGCCCAGCCCGGTTTGTGACGGTCGGCCGGCGCCGAGATCGACAGGCCGGCGACCAGCTTGCCTTCGGCGTCGCGGATCGGCGCGCCGATGCATGCCACCCCCAGTTCGGCTTCCTCGCGGTCGCAGGCCAGCTGCTCGCGGCGTATCGCTTCAAGTTCGGTGCGCAGTTTTTCCAGCGTGGTCAAGGTGTTCGGGGTATAGGCGGGCAGGCCGGTGCGTTCGGCGTAGCCCATCACCCCGCTGGCGCTGTCCTCGGCGAGAAAGATCTTGCCGGCGGCGGTGACGTGCAGCGGGGCGTGCGCGCCGACCACCTGCACCACCTGGATCAGGGTCTGCCCGCCCGACACGCGCTCGACGTAGACCGCTTCGTCGCCGCGCCGCACGATCAGGTTGACCGTCTCGCCGGTCAGTTCGGCGAGTTGCTGCATGAAGGGCATCGCCACCTGACGTATATTGAGACGGGCCCGCAGGCGATTGCCCACTTCCAGCCAGCGCACGCCCAGATCGTATTCGCCGGCGCCGGTCTTTTCGACCAGGCCGTGCGCCATCAGCGCCCCCAGGATGCGGTGCGCGCTGGCGGTGTGCAGGCCGGCATCATGGGCCAGCCGGGTGAGGCTGATCGGACCCGGTGCACGCGAAAGGATGCCGACCAGCGCCATGGCGCGGTCGAGCACTTGGATCGAGGAGCCTGCATTTTTCATGAAGTGAAAATTTATCACGCAATATGAAATTTGTCGCTTTAGCTGCTTCAATACGATCATCGTTTCACATGACGTGAAACATTTTCATATTGTGAAAGGTATAGCCGTGAGCGCCCAGATGCAGTCCACCCCCGAGACCCTCCCCGCCTTCTGCGAAGGCATCCAGTATTTCGCCGATAGCTTTCCGGAAATCGACCGTCTGGGCGCCGCGCCGCTGCTGGGCCCCAAGCAGCCCGCGCTGCCGGATGCGACCGGCGAGGCGGCGATTTATCAAACCCTGCTCGCCGCCGACGCGCTGCGCTACCTGACCCTGCAGGTCACCGGCAGCAAGTCCTCCGGCCACCCCGGCGGCTTCGCCTCCAGCGCCGACGCGGTCGCCGCGCTGCACCTGCTGGGCCACCGCAACCTGGTGACCGAGGTCGGCCACCACGCACCCGGCTTCTACTCGGCGATGTTCCTCGACACCTCGCTGGAAGCCATGGGCATCCGCACCGTGTCCGACATGCGCGCGCGCTTTCGCGAGCGCCACGGCCTCCTGGGTCATCTGTCGGGCGCGATTCCCGGCCTGCTCGCCCCCGCCGGCCCCTTGGGCCAGGGCCAGCATTTCGCGCTCGCCGGCGCCTATCTCCATCGCGACAAGCTTTTCCCCGTCACCATCGGCGACGGCGGCCTGGGCGAGCCCTACATCATGAGCGCGTTCCAGCACTTCGCCACCGCCTATCCCGACGTCACCAACACCCTGCCGGTGCTGGTGTGGAACGGCTATTCGCAGGAGCACCACAGCATGGTGTCGTTGTGGGACAACGAAAAAATGACCGGCTACTGGCGCGCCCACGGTTTCGACGAAGTGCACCTGATCGACGCGCGCGACTTCGCCGACACGCCCGACGCCCCGGTGTACGCGGACTCGACGACCTTCGGCTTCGCCGCGCGCATGGCC
>JAJYXA010000151.1 GCA_021791235.1 Pseudomonadota bacterium | reverse complement strand
GGCCTTCACCGTATAGGCTCGGGTGGCGCCGTCCAGCGTGCCGGACGGCAGGTTGGCGTTGGCCGTCTGCACCTTCTGGATGACGTCGGCAAAGGTGAGGCCGCGCGCCTGCAATTTGGCGGGATCGAGATACAGCCGCAGCGCGTATTTCTGCGAGCCGAACACCAGTACCTGCGCCACCCCGGACAGGCCCGACAGCCGCAGCGCCACCCGCGAATCGGCAATGGCGTCGAGCTCGGTCAGCGGCAGGCGCCCGGCCGACAGCGCCAGATACAGGATGGGCGAATCCGCCGGGTTGATTTTTCTCAGCTGCGGCGGGTCCATTCCTTGCGGCAGGTTGCGCGCCGCCTGCGCGATCGCGGTCTGCACGTCCTGCGCGGCGGCGTCGATGTCGCGGTCGAGCTCGAATTGCAGCGTGATGCTGGTCGATCCCTGGCTCGACTGCGAGCTCATCGACTCGATCCCGGCCACCGTCGACAACTGCCGTTCCAGCGGCGTCGCCACGGTGTTGCCCATGGTCTCCGGATTGGCGCCGGGCAGCGAGGCGCTGATGCGCAGCGTGGGGAAATCCACCTGCGGCAGGTCGTTCACCGGCAGCTGCGTGTAGGCGAGTGCGCCGAACAGCGCCATCGCCAGCACCAGCATCAGCGTGGCGACCGGTCGCTCGATGAACAGCCGCGACGGATTCATCGGCGGGCGCTTTCGAGCTTGACCTTGCCGCCCGCCTTGAGCCGCTGCGGAATCTCGATCAGCACCGGCTCGCCGGCGCGCAGCTCGCCTTCCACCATCCGCTCGCCATCCAGGCTGCGGACCTGTTTCACCGGCTGCACCACCGCGCGGCCGCCGCGCACCACGTAGACGTAGGTGCCTTGCTGTGCGTGCTGCAGCGCCGCCTCGGGCACCACCCTGGCGTTCGGCTCGACGCCCAGCAGCAGGCGCACCCGCACACCCTGCCCCGACAGCAGGGCAGGCGGCGTGTCCTTCAGCCGCACCTTGATCGGCACCGCGCCGGTGGCGGCGTCGATCTGCGAATCGACGAAAACCAGTTCGCCACGCGCCTGAACCGCGCGATCCACATCGTTGAAAACCTCGGCCGTCACCCTGCCCTGCGCGCGCGCCGCCGCAAGTTCCGGCCAGTCCTGCTGGGCCACGCTGGCGCGCACGTCGAGCGCGCCGGGGGCGAGGATCGTGGTGAGCGGCTCGCCGCCGGCCTGCGCCAGGCTGCCCGGCCGCACCGCGATACGGCCGACGCGCCCGGCGATCGGCGCACGAACCTGCGCGTACCCCACGTCCAGGCGAGCCGCCTCCAGCTCCGCGCGTGCGGTGCCGGCGCGCGCGCGCGCGGCCTCCAGCGCCACCTGCGCGTCGTCGAATTCCTGCCGGCTGATATAGCCCGACTGCATCAGCGGGCTCAGGCGCTCCCGTTTCTTCTCCGCCTCGGCGGCCTCGGCGCGTGCGCCGGTCAGGGTGGCCCGGCTCTGCGCGATGCGCGCCTGCGCCGGGCGCGCATCCAGGCTGAAGAGAAGCTGCCCGGCGCGCACGGCATCGCCTTCCTGTACGTGCTGCCGCAGCACCGTGCCGCCCGCCTGGGCGACGATGGCGACCTGCTGCGCCGCTTCCAGCGTGCCGGGCAGGTCGATCACGCGCGGAAAATCGCGCACTGCCACCGGCACGGTTTTCACGCTCAGGGCACGGTCTCCGCCGCTCTTCCTGGCGTCGCCTGCCTGCTGGTTCTGAATGCGGTACGCCACGCCGGCGACCAGCGCCAGCACGATGACGAATAAAAGAATGCGCAGTTTCATGGCGGGTTCGCAGAAAAGACGATGGGCAAACGGCCCAGCGCGTGATTCAAACGGGAAAACGCCGCCAGCCAGCCGCTGTCGGCCTGCGCCTGCGCCTGCCGCGCGCGCGCCAGATCGGCCTGCGCGGTCAGGAGTTCGAGCAGGCTGCCGACGCCGGCGGCATAGCGCGCCTCGGCCGCGCGCGCCGATTCGCTGGCGCTGTCGAACTGCACGACCACGCCTTCGCGCTGCGCCTGCGCGTGACGCACGTCGTGATAGGCCTCGGCCACCGCCAGGGCCACCTGGCTGCGCTGACCGTCGGCCTCGGCCTGCAGGCGCTCGGCATCGCGCTCGGCGGCGCGCGCCTGCGCCGCCAGCCGACCGCCGTCGAACAGCGGCACCGACAGGTTCACGCCGACGCTGTACGAGGTGGACGGCGTCCGCTCGTCCTCCAGAAAAAAGGTGCGCCCGGCGTTGGCGACCAGCGACAGGCTGGGCCAGCGCGCGGCGCGCGCGCGTTCGGCCTCAAAGCGGGCGCTCGCCGCCGCGGCCTGCAGCGCGCGCAGGTCGGGGCGCTGGCGCTCGGCTTCGGCGAGCAGATCAGCCAGCAGGAGGGCGGCGTCCAGCGGAGCGGGCGGCGCGGCCTCCCAGTCGAGCACCAAGGCGCGGGACTGCCCGATCGCGGCCGCCTGTTTCAGCGCGGCCTCGGCTTTCGCCAGATCGCGCTCGGCGGTCCGGCGCGCAAGCGCCGCTTCGCTCAAGGCCGCGCGCGCGCGCAACTGATCGGCGCGCGCAGCCAGCCCGCCGCGCAGCCGCACCTCGACCGCATCGAGACCGGCGCGCAAGGCGGTCTCCTGCTGCACCTGCGCAGCCACCTGCGCGCGCGCGGCGAGCACGGCGTAATAGGCAGTCTCGACCTCGGCGATCGTGTCCTGCAGGGTGCGGTTGCTGTTCAGCAGACTGGCGATGAGTTGATAGCGCCGGGCGTCGATGCTGGCTACGCGCGCGCCAAAGTCGGCCAGCACATAGGCGAGGCTCAGACCGGGACCATAGCGGTGCAGCGTGGGAACGGCCGCGCCGAAACTCGACAGCGCGCGGCTGCGGGTGAAATTGAATTGCCCGGTGAGGGTGGGCCAGTTGGCGGCGGCGGCGGCATCCAGCCGCGCGGCTTCGGCCTGGATGCCGAGCCAGGCGGCGCGCGATTCGGGGCGTTCGCGCAGGGCGTGTTCGGTGAGCGCGGCCAGGCTGTCGAAACGAACGGTGCCGGTTCGCTCAGCCGGCGACTGCGGCTGTTCGGGCAGCGCATCGAGCTGCAGCCAGAAAGCCCCAGGCCGCTCAGGCAGATCGAGCGCGGCGCTGTGGCCCCACCAGGACCACAGCGCAAACGAAACACACAACAAGAAGTAATGCGGGACGGGTTTCAAAGTGGGTCGATTCTAAACGAGTCTCAAACCTGGTTGCGAAAGGGCCGGCGCCGCTCCGGGCATAAAGGCCTGCGAGCATGCCCGGATACGGCCAGATCATCCATGTGAGCTGGAAGGACCAGTTTTATTTGGCGAGCTGAAATATGCATGACACGTCGGCCCGATAGGCTGGTTTCGGTACTGGATCGTTTGATGACCATACTTGGGTTTTCATCCTCGATGATGGTGTCGCATTTGAGAAAAGCCATCTCGTTCAAGTTTCATCGTGCCATCAAAAAGAATGTCAGTACCCCATTCACTCACGATTAAGGAAACTTCACCATGATGCTCAAGAAACTCTCGCTCGCAATCGGCTTGGTTCTGGCCGGTTCGTCGGCCTTCGCCGCCGGCATGTCCTTCGATCACTTCACGCCCATGACCGGCGACGTCGGCGCCGGCACCCTGCCCGAGGCCGCGCCCTACAAGCTGTCCTCGCCGCACTTCAGCCAGATGACCATCGTTGCGCGCGACGTCACCCAGGCCACCCGCTTCGACAGCGGCAACTACGACATGCACACCGCTAACGAGACCGGCCCCGAAGCCGGCCGTTACCTGTTCACCGTATTCGAAACCGGCCAGGCCGGCATCCAGCGCACCGACCTGCGCACCATGCTCACCACCACCATCTGGTCCAGCCCGGCGCCCGCCCCCGCGCTGAATGGCCACGTGGCCTTCGATGCATCGCGCTGGACCCCTTGGGGCAGCTTCCTCACCGCCGAGGAACGGTGGAGCGACCCGGCCGGCCCAGCCAGCCCCTACGGCCGCCTGTTTGAAGTGACCAATCCGCTGGCCGACCCGGCCGACATCAACATCGTTCACCGCGACATTCTGCCGCGCGTGGCGCACGAAGGCCTGGCGTTCGACGGCGAGAACAACCTGTATTTCATCGACGAGCGCAATGACAGCCATATCTTCAAGTTCACGTCCATGAGCCCGAACGCGACCAATGGCGACGAATTCTTCGCCAAAGGCCAGACCTTCGTGCTGCGCGTGGGCGACGGCACGGTTGAAGAGGCCACCGGTGCCGCCACCTGGGTTCCGCTGACCGACGTTAACGGTGTCGCCCTGCCGGGCGCCGTCGTCGTCACCGACCCCAACGGCCTGACCGCGATCGACGGCCGCGCCACGCCGAACCTGCCCGAGTTCCTCGGCACCAACTTCGACCGCCCCGAAGATCTGGAAATCAAGACGCTGAAGAACGGCAAGCAGTTGCTGTTCGTGGCGACCACCACCAACCACAAGGTGTTCTCCATCGATCTGTCCAGCAACACCGTCAAGCTGTTCGCCAGCCGCGATACGAAGGACATGGCCACCGGCCTGCCCGTTGGCGAGATCTTCAAGAGCCCGGACAACCTGGCGATCGACGCCAAGGGCAACATCTACATCGTGGAAGACCAGCCGGGCGGCGTGGAAGACATCTGGTTCGCCAAGGACGAGAACAACGACGGCGTGGCCGAAGCCGTCGGCAAGTGGGCCAGCCTGTCGACCGTCGGCGCGGAAAGCACGGGATTGTATTTCGACAAGTTCAAGCCCAACGTCGCCTACGTCAACGTGCAGCACCCCACCAGCAAGGTCGATCGCACCATCATGATCACCGCGCCGTGCCCGAACGAAGACGAAGACGAAGACGAAGGCGAAGGCGAAGAATAAACATGGCCATCGCTACGGCCAGTACCAGGACTGAATGAGCCGATTCTGATCCGAGCGTTCAGCTTGCCGGCGGCAGCTCGACGGCAAATGGACAAAGCCCCGCAGGTGCAAGCCTGCGGGGCTTTTTTTGGTCTGCGGAATCTTGTGGGACCGTGCCCGCGACACCGGCTCGAAAAGCCGGCCGTCCAGAATCCAGAATGACATTCAACGATCGGCATTCAGGTTTGCTTCTTCAGTGCGCTCAGACAGGCAGAAAAAGATAGCCGCAGCTTTTAGCGTTTCGCTCTCGGCAAGGTCAATTTCGCCTCCAGCCCGCCCGTGGGGCGCTGCGCCAGCACCAGGGATCCCCCGCAGCGCTCGGTGATGGCCACCACGATGGCGAGCCCCAGTCCGCTGCCCCGGCCCGTGTCGCGCCGCCAGAAGCGTTGCGTGACCCGCGTCAGCTCGTCGGCGCCGAGACCCGGTCCGCTGTCGCACACGCGGAAACAGACGACGTCTGGCGCGGACTGGATTTCCAGCCTGACGCTGTGATGTGCCGGAGAATGACGCAGCGCGTTGTCGAGCAGGTTGCGCAGCGCGGTGACGGCCAGCGCCTGCGGCAGCGCCAGTTCGGCTGGGGGACGGTCGCTGTCGAGCACGATGCGCCCGGGCGTATCGGGCGCCGCATCGCGCATCGCCAGGCGGGCGACGTCATCGGCAACCGTGCGCTGCGTCTCGTCCCATGAAAAGGGCCCTTCCACCTGCGCCAGCGTCAGCAGTTGCTGCAAGGTGTGCTGCAGGCGCGACGCGCCTTCTTCCGCGTAATCCAGCGCCGTTTCGGCGTCCTGGCCGCGGGTGATGCGGGCCACCTGCAGGTGGGTTTTGAGCGCGGTGAGCGGCGTGCGCAATTCGTGCGCGGCATCGCTGGTAAAGCGGCGTTCGCGGCTGATGGCGACCCGCATTCTTTCCAGCAGCTGGTTCAGGGTATCGACCAGCGGCTGCAGCTCGCGCGGCATCGGCGCGTCGGGGATCGGCGTCAGCGCATCCGGCGCGCGGCGGGCCAGCGCCTGGCGCAGGCGTTCCAGCGGCACCAGGCCGCTTCTGACGCCGAGCCACAGCATCGTCAGGCTGCCGATCAGGGCGACCACGAACGGCACGATCGCGGCCACCATTACATCACGCAGCAAGGTGTTGCGCTCGGCCAGGCGATCCGCCGTGGTGATGCGCAGGCCGTGCGCCTCGACGGTGTAGCTGCGCCAGCGCTCGCCGTCGATTTCGCGCTCGGCAAAACCGGGCGTGGTCGTTGCGATGGCGGCGGACGTTGCGCCCGGGGTGCGCGCGAAGACTTCGCCGCGTAGCGAACTGACCTGGCAGGCGAGCCCTTTTGCCGTCGCCGGCACGGTCAGCGTGGAGACGCCTGCCGTCCCGCCGCGCGCGTCCCACGCAGCAGGATTCTGCGAGATCAGCCCGGCCACCATGCGCGCCGACATCGCGAGACGCTGATCCAGCGTGCGGCGCATTTCATCGTCCAGATCGCGCAGCATCCACACCGCGACCCCGCCCCACAGCAGGCTCAGCGATACGCCGATCATCAGCAGCAAGCGTAATCGCAGGCTCATGCGTCCCCCATGTTGAAACGGTAGCCGACACCGCGCACGGTCTCGATCAGGTCGGCGCCGAGCTTGCGCCGCAGATGATGGATATGCACATTGAGCGCATTGCTCTCGATCTCCTCGCTGAAACCGTACAGGCTGTCCTTGAGCTGGTCGGCGCTGAGGATGCGTCCGCGCGCATGCAGCAACGCCACCAGCAACGCCAGTTCGCGCCGCGACAAAACCACCGGGCGGCCATGCAGGGAGACTTCGCCGCGCTCCGGGTCGAGGCGCAGCGCTCCCTGCTCGATGACGTCCACGCTGCGCCCGGCGGCGCGGCGCAGCAGCGCGTGCAAACGCGCGACCAGTTCGTCGAGGTCGAACGGCTTGAGCAGGTAATCGTCGGCGCCGGCGCGCAGCCCGGCGACGCGGTCTTCCACCGCGTCGCGCGCGGTCAGCACCAGCACCGGCAGCGCCATGCCGTCCGCGCGCCAGCGCTGCAGCAGGCTCATGCCATCCTCGTCGGGCAGG
>JAJYXA010000330.1 GCA_021791235.1 Pseudomonadota bacterium | reverse complement strand
GTGGCGCCGATGCCCGGCGTCGAGAGCCTGGAAGGCGACTTCACCGAGCCGGCGGCGCTCGCCTGGCTGGAAGAAAAGTTGCAATCCGGGCGGATCGACCTTGTATTAAGCGACATGGCCCCCAACATCAGCGGGGTGATGCTGACAGACCAGGCGCGCCATTACGAACTGTGCGAACTGGCGCTCGAATTTGCGGCGAACTGGCTGAAACCCGACGGCGCTTTTCTCGTCAAAGCGTTCCAGGGGGTCGGCTTCGAGGATTTCCGGGCCCGGATGCGGCAGGCGTTCGGGCAGGTGCTGATCCGCAAGCCCGATTCCTCGCGCGATCGCAGTACCGAGGTCTATCTGCTGGGACGCCGCCCGGTTGCGGCAAGGGCGGCGGCGCAGGAAACCGCCGTGACAAGCCCGCAAGAACAGGTTTAGAATGAGTCTAAACGCGCTGCGCTTAATTAAACGTGCTGAAATCGGCACCAAGGAGTAAACGTGAACAATTTGTCCAAGAACATCGCCGTCTGGCTGATCATCGCCGTCGTCCTGATGACGGTGTTCAACCAGTTCGGCGCGCAGCGCACCGCGCAGACGCAGATGCCGTACTCGCAGTTCATCGAAGAGGTGCGCCAGCAGCAGATCTCCAAGGTGGTGATCGAAGGCAACGTGCTGAAGGGCGAGCGCAGCGACGGCCAGCGCTTCACCAGCTATGCGCCGAGCGACCCCTGGATGGTGTCCGACCTTCTGAAAAACGGCGTCTCGGTCGAAGCCAAGCCGGAAGAGCAGCCCTCGTTCCTGATGAGCCTGTTCATTTCCTGGTTCCCCATGCTGCTGCTGATCGGCGTGTGGATCTTCTTCATGCGCCAGATGCAGGGCGGCGGCCGCGGCGGCGCCTTCTCGTTCGGCAAGAGCCGCGCGCGCCTGCTCGACGAAAACGCCAATCCGGTGACCTTCGCCGACGTGGCGGGCTGCGACGAGGCCAAGGAAGACGTGGCCGAACTGGTCGATTTCCTGAAGGATCCGAGCAAATTCCAGAAGCTGGGCGGGCATATCCCGCGCGGCGTGCTGATGGTGGGCCCGCCAGGTACGGGTAAAACGCTGCTGGCGCGTTCGATTGCGGGCGAAGCCAAGGTGCCGTTCTTCAGCATCTCGGGTTCCGATTTCGTCGAGATGTTCGTCGGCGTCGGCGCCGCGCGCGTGCGCGACATGTTCGAGCAGGCGAAGAAGAATTCGCCCTGCATCATCTTCATCGACGAGATCGACGCGGTCGGCCGTCAGCGCGGCGCCGGTCTCGGCGGCGGCAACGACGAGCGCGAGCAGACCCTCAACCAGCTGCTGGTGGAAATGGACGGCTTCGAGGCGACCACCGGCGTCATCGTGATCGCCGCGACCAACCGCCCGGACGTGCTCGACCCGGCGCTGCTGCGTCCGGGCCGCTTCGACCGCCAGGTCGTGGTGGGCCTGCCCGACATCCGCGGCCGCGAACAGATCCTGCTGGTGCACATGCGCAAGGTGCCGCTGGCGCCCGACGTGCGCGCCGACATCCTGGCGCGCGGCACCCCCGGCATGTCCGGCGCCGATCTCGCCAACCTGGTCAACGAGGCCGCCCTGTTCTCCGCGCGCGGCAACAAGCGTCTGGTCGACATGGACGATTTCGAGAAGGCCAAGGACAAGATCCTGATGGGCGCCGAGCGCAAGTCCATGGTGATCACGCCCGAGGACAAGAAGAAAACGGCTTACCACGAGTCGGGCCACGCGGTGATCGGGATGACCCTGCCGGGCTGCGATCCGGTGCACAAGGTGACGGTGATCCCGCGCGGCCGCGCCCTGGGCGTGACCATGTCGCTGCCCGAAATGGACCGCTTCAGCCTGTACAAGGACGAGATGCTGTCGCAGATCAGCATGCTGTTCGGCGGACGGGTGGCGGAAGAAATTTTCGTCGGCAGCATTTCGACCGGCGCATCCAACGACTTCGAGCGCGCCACCAGCATCGCGCGCGACATGGTGACCCGCTACGGCATGTCGGAAGCCCTGGGTCCCATGGTGTACGGCGAAAACGAGGGCGAGGTGTTCCTCGGCCGTTCGGTGACCACGCACAAGAACATGAGCGAGGCCACCATGCAGAAAGTCGACGGTGAGATTCGCCGCATCCTCGACGAGCAATACGCGCTGGCGAAAAAGATCCTCACCGACAACCGCGACAAGGTCGAGGCGATGACCGCCGCCCTGCTCGAGTACGAGACCATCGACGCCGAGCAGATCGGCGACATCATGGCGGGGCGTCCGGTCCGTCCGCCCAAGCCGGCCGCCGCGCCGCAGCCGCCCGCAGGCGGCGGCGACAAGCCGAGCGCGCCGGCGCCGACCGCGCAGCCGGCACAGGAAACCTGAGCGCCGACTCGGGTTCACGCACTACAATAGAGGGGCTTTGGCCCCTCTGTTTTTTCCTGAAGACCGCAGTTTGAACCACAGAGACACAGAGATATGTCCCGCAGGGACGGTATCCCTTGGGACACAGAGTAAAAACAAGGCGTTGTAGCTAAAGCTACCTGCACCCGTTGGGTGAATCGGCAAAAGTGCATGACCGATTGTTTTCTCGATGTTCTCTGTGCCTCTGTGTCTCTGTGGTGAGGAATTTAGGTTTATGCCCGTTCTCCACGCCGGTTCGCACCGGCTCTCCCTGGCCCGCCCCCTCGTCATGGGCATCGTCAACGTCACGCCCGATTCGTTTTCGGATGGCGGACGCCTGGGCGATGCGCAGGCGGCCATTCGGCACGCGCTCAAGCTGCAGGAGGCGGGCGCCGATATTCTCGACGTCGGAGGCGAATCCACCCGGCCCGGCGCGGCGGCGGTGCCGGCGGACGAGGAAATCCGCCGAGTGCTGCCGGTGGTCGAGGCGCTGGCCGGCCGCGGCTGCGTGGTGTCGGTCGACACGATGAAGCCCGACGTGATGCGCGCGGCGCTCGATGCCGGCGCGGCCATGGTGAACGACGTGATGGCCCTGCGCGCGCCCGGCGCGCTGGAAACGGTGGCGGCGTCCGATGCAGCGGTGTGCCTGATGCATATGCAGGGCGAGCCGCAGCGCATGCAGCAGGCGCCTCGCTATACCGACGTGGTGGAGGAGGTGAAGCAGTTTTTGCAGGGCAGGGTGGCAGCCTGCGAGGCGGCAGGTATCGGCCACGAGCGGCTGGTGATCGACCCGGGCTTCGGCTTCGGCAAGACGCTGGAACACAATCTGGCCCTGCTCAGGCACGTGAATCGCCTGGCTGAAGCAGGCGTGCCGGTGATGGCCGGATTGTCGCGCAAGTCCATGCTGGGCATGCTGACCGGGCGTGCGGTGGATGAACGCGAATTTGCCGGAATTGCGGCGCATCTGGCAGCGCTGGCGCGCGGCGCGCGGCTGGTTCGGGTACACAATGTGGCGGCCATGCGCGATGCGCTGGCCGTCTGGAATGCAGTGGAGGAACAATGGGATGGGACGTAAGTATTTCGGCACCGACGGCGTGCGCGGCAGGGTGGGCGAGTCGCCCATCACGCCGGAGTTTGTCATGCATCTGGGCTACGCCGCCGGGCAGGTGCTGGTGTCCGATCGCGGCAGCCTGCCGCCGAACCAGCACCCGACCGTGCTGATAGGCAAGGACACCCGCATTTCCGGCTACATGCTGGAAGCCGCGCTGGAGGCCGGCCTCACCGCCGCCGGGGTGAACGTGCTGATGACCGGGCCGATGCCGACGCCAGCCGTGGCTTATCTCACGCGCGCGTTGCGCCTGCAGGCCGGCGTGGTGATCTCGGCGTCGCACAACCCGTTCGAGGACAACGGCATCAAGTTCTTTTCCGCCAGCGGAGAGAAACTGCCCGACAGCGTGGAAGAAGCGATCGAGGCGCGGCTCGATCACCCGATCGTGACCGTTGAAGCGCGCCAGCTGGGGCGGGCACGGCGCATCGAGGATGCGGCTGCGCGCTACATCGAGTTCTGCAAGAGCACCTTCCCCAACAACCTCGACCTGCGCGGCATGCGCATCGTGGTGGACTGCGCCAACGGCGCGACCTACCACGTTGCCCCGCATGTGCTGCACGAACTGGGGGCCGAGGTGATCGCCATCGGCAACGAGCCGAACGGCTTCAACATCAACGACGAATGCGGGGCGACCCACACCCGGACACTGTCGGACGCGGTGCGCGCGCATCGCGCCGATCTGGGGATTTCGCTCGACGGCGATGGCGACCGTCTGATGATGGCCGACGCGGAGGGGCGGATTTACGACGGCGACCAGCTGGTCTACGTCATCGCGCGCCATCGCATCCAGAGCGGCTACATGAAGGGCGGGGTCGTCGGCACGCTGATGACCAATCTGGGCACCGAACACGCGCTCGGCCGCATCCATGTCCCGTTCGAGCGCGCCAAGGTGGGCGACCGCTATGTGCTGGAGCGCCTGCACGCCAACGGCTGGACGCTGGGCGGCGAAACCTCGGGACACATCCTCTGCCTGGACAAGCATACGACGGGTGACGGAATTGTTTCAGCGCTGCAGGTGCTGCGCGCGTTGCGCGAAACCGGCGAGACGCTGGATGCGTTCACCGCCGACCTGGAAACCTATCCCCAGGTCATGATCAACGTGCCGGTGGCCAAGGGTTTCAAGCTGAGTGCAGCGCCAGCGGTCAGTGCGTCGGTTGCCGAGGCGGAATCGGCCCTGAACGGCAGTGGCCGGATCGTTCTGCGCGCGTCCGGCACCGAGCCGCTGATCCGCGTGATGGTGGAGGGCAGGGATGCCGAGCTGGTCCGACACACGGCTGAAACAATCGCCGCTGCCGTCAAGGCAGCCGCCGCGGGCGGGTGATTTCCCGTCCTGAAATAGTTCTGTAATATTCGCCCGTTAGTATGACGATGTCGCCCGTGCGGCAACGTCAACTACTACCGGAGATATTACAAATGCGTACACTCAACAAACTCGCTCAAGGCACGCTGGCTACGGCCCTGGGTCTGGCTTTCTCGGTTAGCGCGCTGGCCGCTGACATCACAGGCGCGGGCGCAACCTTCCCCTACGCTGTTTACACCAAGTGGGCTGAGGCCTACCAGGCTGCTACCGGCAACAAGGTCAACTACCAGGGCATCGGTTCTTCGGGCGGCGTCAAGCAGATCAAGGCCAAGACCGTCGATTTCGGCGGCACGGATGCGCCGGTCAAGGAAGCGGATCTGGATGCGGCGGGTTTGGTTCAGGTGCCGACCGTGATGGGCGGCGTCACCATCGTCATGAACGTTCCCGGCATCGAGTCCGGCAAGCTGAAACTGGACGGCGTCACCGCGGCCGATATCTTCCGCGGCGCCATCACCAAGTGGAACGACCCCGCCATCGCCAAGCTGAACCCCGGCGTCAAGCTGCCGGACCTGGCGATCACCGTGTCGCATCGTTCGGACGGTTCGGGCACCACCTATGCATTCACCAACTACCTGGCCAAGCAGTCGGTGGCCTTCATGCGCGATGTCGGCGCCGGCAACACCGTGAACTGGCCGTCCAACGCGGTGGGCGGCAAGGGCAACCCGGGTGTGGCTGCCAACGTGCAGAAGATCAAGGGTGCGATCGGTTATGTCGATATCGCCGATGCGATGAAGAACAACATGAGCTTCGTGGCACTGAAGAACCGTGCCGGCAACTACATCGTGCCGAGCCAGGCTTCGGTTGCCGACGCGGCTGCCGGTGCCGATTTCAAGGTCAAGGGCATGGCACCGGACCTGCTGGACCAGTCGCACAAGAACGCCTGGCCCATCACCACCGCCACGTATGTCCTGGCGTATGAAAAGGGCGCGGATGCGGCCAAGCAAAAAGACGTGGTGAACTTCTTCACCTGGTCTCTGAACAACGGCCAGAAAATGGCCGCTGACCTCGGCTTTGTGGCATTGCCGCCCAATGTCGTGAGGATGGTCGAGGCAGAATTGAAGAAAATCAGGTAAGCAATTGCTGGTCTGACTTGATTGATGCCGGGGGCGGCTTGCCGCCCCCGGCTTTCTGCGAAAGCACCTGTCTGTTCCGGCGGGTGTTCCCGCAGATAATAATCGAACCTAGAGGCACCCCACCGTGAGCGAGCCCAGCGCATCTTCCGGAATTGATCTGCATGCCCGGCAGGTCCGAAAATTCCGGATGCAGGACCAGTTTTTCCATTATTCCACCCAGCTTTTTGCGCTTGTCGTCCTGGCGGCGCTGGTGGGCATTCTGGTGTCGCTCACCCTTGAAGCCTGGCCCAGTCTCAAGGAATTCGGTCCGGCCTTTCTGTGGACCAATATCTGGAGCGTGCCGGATGACAAGTACGGCGCGCTGGCCGCCATTTACGGCACGGTCGTGACGTCCGTGCTGGCGTTGCTGATCGCGGTGCCGATCAGCTTCGGGATCGCCCTTTTCCTGACCGAAACCTGCCCGGTGTGGCTGCGCCGTCCCTTGGGGACCGCGATCGAATTGCTGGCGGGCATCCCCTCGATTGTGTACGGCATCTGGGGCCTGTTCATTTTCGCCCCCTTGTTTGCAGAACACATCCAACCCCCCATGCAGGCGCTGCTGGGCGATGTGCCGGTGATCGGCGCCTGGTTTTCCGGCCCGCCCATCGGGGTGGGCATCCTCACTGCCAGCATCGTTCTGTCGCTGATGGTGATCCCCTTTATCGCCTCGGTGATGCGCGACGTGTTCGAAACCGTGCCGCACGTGCTGAAGGAGTCGGCCTACGGCGTCGGCTGCACCACCTGGGAAGTGGTGCGCAACATCGTGCTGCCCTACACCCGCGTCGGCGTCATCGGCGGCATCATGCTGGGGCTGGGGCGGGCGCTGGGCGAGACGATGGCGGTCACCTTCGTGATCGGCAACGCCAACCGCATCAACGGCAGCCTGTTTGCGCCGGGCACCTCGATCGCCTCCACGCTGGCGAACGAATTCGGCGAGGCGGATCCCGGTCTGCACATCGCCTCCCTGTTCGCGCTGGGTCTGGTGCTGTTCATCATCACCTTTGTGGTGCTGGCGATTTCGCGTTGGCTGATCAGCCGCAGCCTGGGCTCCGAGG
>JAJYXA010000331.1 GCA_021791235.1 Pseudomonadota bacterium | reverse complement strand
GTGGCCTCGGGCGTGGCGGGCGTGTTCGCGGAGACGCATCCGAATCCGGAATGCGCGCTGTCCGACGGACCCAATGCGTGGCCGCTCGGCATGATGAGGGAACTGTTGGAAACGCTGAAGGAAATCGACGCGCTGGTGAAGCAGCGCGGGTTTATTGAACACAAATTGATGAACGTCTGATCCACGAAGACGCGAAGAAGCACGAAGAAAAACTTCGCGTTCCTTCGCGTGCTTCGCGGACAGGAATTGAACAAGGAAAAGCAATTGAGCGCCATTATCGATGTCATCGCACGGGAAATCCTCGATTCCCGCGGCAATCCCACCGTTGAAGCCGATGTGCTGCTGGAATCCGGCGTGCTGGGTCGCGCGGCGGTGCCCTCGGGCGCCTCCACCGGCAGCCGCGAGGCGATCGAGCTGCGCGACGGGGACACGTCGCGCTACCTCGGTAAGGGCGTGCTGAAAGCGGTCGAACACGTCAACACCGAAATCTGCGAAGCGATCATTGGGCTGGACGTCGAGGACCAGGCCTTCATCGACAAGACCCTGATCGATCTGGATGGCACCGAGAACAAGTCGCGCCTCGGCGCCAATGCGCTGCTGGCGGTGTCGATGGCGTGCGCGCGCGCCGCCGCCGAACAGGCCGGCCTGCCGCTGTACCGCTACCTCGGCGGTGCGGCGCCGATGGCCCTGCCGGTGCCGATGATGAATATCATCAACGGCGGCGCGCATGCCAACAACAACATCGACATGCAGGAATTCATGATCATCCCGGTCGGCGCGCCGAGCTTCCGCGAGGCGCTGCGCTACGGCGCCGAGGTCTTCCATGCGCTGAAGACGCTGCTCGACGACGCCGGCATGGCCACCACCGTGGGCGACGAGGGCGGCTTCGCTCCCAACCTCGAATCGCACGAGGCGGCGCTCAAGCTGATCGTGCAGGCGATCGAAAAGGCCGGCCTGCAGCCCGGCATCGACGTCGCCATCGGCGTCGATTGCGCCAGTTCCGAGTTCTACAAGGACGGGTGCTACCACATCGATTCCGAAGGCCTGAAGCTGAACTCCGCCGAGTTCGCCGATTACCTGGCGGCCTGGTGCGACAAGTACCCGATCATCAGCATCGAGGACGGCATGGCCGAGGGCGACTGGGACGGCTGGAAAGTCCTGACCGACAAGCTCGGCCGCCGCGTGCAGCTGGTGGGCGACGACCTTTTCGTCACCAACGCGAAAATCCTCAAGGAAGGCATCGAGAAGGACATCGCCAACTCGATCCTGATCAAGGTCAACCAGATCGGCACGCTGTCGGAAACCTTCCAGGCGATCGAAATGGCCAAGCAGGCCGGCTACACCGCGGTGATCTCGCACCGCTCGGGCGAGACCGAGGACACCACGATTGCCGATCTGGCGGTGGCCACCAACGCGCGCCAGATCAAGACCGGCTCGCTGTCGCGTTCCGACCGCATGGCCAAGTACAACCAGCTGCTGCGCATCGAGGAAGAACTCGGCGACGCGGCGAGCTACCCCGGACGCGATGCTTTCCGCCAGCGCGGCTGACTGGATCGGACGCATTCGCCGCCAGGGATTGACCTGGGTGCTGGCCGCCTCGATCGTGCTGCTGCAATACCCGCTGTGGCTGGGCGAGGGCGGCTGGTTGAAAGTGCGTGAATATGCGCACAAAATCGAGACCCAGCAGGCGCTGAACCAGCGCCTGCAAACTCGCAATGCAGGGGTGCTGGCCGAGCTCGGCGACCTCAAGCAGGGACGCGACGCCGTTGAAGAGCGTGCACGCAACGAACTGGGCATGATTGCGCCGGACGAATGGTTCGTCCGCGTGGTGCCCGGCCACTCCGTTCAGTCGGGAAAAACGAATGAGTGATTTGCAGATCGGCTTGCTGGTAATCGGTGTCGCCATTGTGGCGGCGGTGCTGGTGTTCAACTGGATCCAGGAGCGCCGCTTCCGCAAGCAGGCGGATGCGGCCTTTCAGGCGCCGATGGGCGATGCGCTGATGCAGCCGGGCGCCGTGCCGCGCGAAATGCTTGACCGGGTCGAGCCCGCGCTGCGGGAGCCGGTCTTCGATGCCGGAGGGACGAGCGAAGCCGGCGAGCCTCATTTGCACGTCGATGCCGGCCTGTCCGATGCAGCGTCCGCTCCTCCGGAGGGTGCGCCATCCGCTCCGCGCCCTGCACCTGCCATGCCCCCCGCTCCTCCTCGGCCGCGTCCAGCCGTTCCACCTGTCGCCGCGCCGCCGGCGCCCTACGACGAACTGATCGAATATCGCATTCGCATCGGCAGCGACGGCGTGCGGGCGAATGTGTTTGCCGACGCCATCCATCACGCGCGCACCCTCGGCAAGGCCGTACGCTGGGCCGGTCTGCCGGCCGGTGCGGCGGAATGGGAGGAGGTCCAGCCCTGGCGCGACGTGCACTACCAGAACGTGGTGGTCACCATGCAGCTGGCCGACCGCAACGGCGCGGTGCAGGAAGAGCAGCTCGCGGCCCTGTGCGACGTGCTGCAAACCCTGGCGCAGGTGCATGGCCTGCGGATTGCCTGCGACGACGTGGCCGAGGCCCTGGAGCGCGCGCAGGCGATCGATCGTTTCTGCGTCGACGTCGATGTGCTGATCGGCCTCAACGTGGTGGCGCGCGGCGAAGGGGCGGTCAACCTGACGCGCATCGTGCGCGAGGCGGAAAGCAGCGGCATGGTGCTGGGGGTGGACGGCGTGTTCCAGCTGCTCGACAGCCGCGGCGAGCCGCTCTACGCCCTGTGCAACCACGATGCCGAGCCGTTCAGCGCCGAAGCGGTGGAGGGGCAGACCTCGCAGGGCGTCACCCTGCAGTTCGACGTGCCGCGCGTGCCGGACGGCCTCAAGGTGTTCGACGGCATGGTGGCGTTCGGCCGCAAGCTCGCCAACGAAATCGGCGGCATCCTGGTGGACGACAACCTGCGTCCGCTGACCGACACCGGCATCGAAAAAATCCGCACCCAGCTCATGCACATCTACGAGCGCATGGAAGCGCGCGGCGTGCCATCCGGATCCCGGCGGGCGTTGCGTCTGTTCTCCTGATGGCGTCGCCCGAGGTGCAGGCGCGCGTGACCGCGCTGCGCCGGGAAATCGAGCGCCACAACCACGCCTACTACGTCCTCGACCAGCCGACGATTCCGGATGCGGAATACGACCGGCTGTTCCATGAACTGCAGGCGCTCGAAGCGGAATATCCCGAACTCGCTACCGCCGATTCGCCCACCCGGCGCGTCGGCGGCAAGCCCCTCGATGCGTTCCCCAAGGTGCGCCACGCGGTACCGATGCTGTCGATCCGCACCGAGACCGACACCGAGGCCAGCGGGGCGCTGGCTTTCGACGCGCGGGTGCGCAAGGAACTGGGGCTGGATGAAAGCGACCCGCCCGTCGAATATTCCGCCGAGCTGAAGTTCGACGGCCTCGCGATCAACCTGCGCTATGAGAACGGCGTGCTGGTGCAGGCGGCCACCCGCGGCGACGGCGAAACCGGCGAGGACGTCACCCAGAACATCCGCACCGTGCGTGCCATCCCGCTGCGCCTGCAAACCGAATCGCCGCCCGCCGTGCTGGAAGTGCGCGGCGAGGTGTTCATGCGGCGCGACGACTTCGAGCGTTACAACGCGAAGCAGCGCGAAGCCGGCAAGCCCACCCTGGCCAATCCCCGCAACGGCGCGGCGGGCAGCATCCGCCAGCTCGACCCCAGGCTTGCCGCGCAGCGCCCGCTGTCGTTCTTTGCCTATGGCCTCGGCGAGGTGCGGGGCTGGAAGGATGCGCCGGCCACTCACAGCGGGACGCTCGATGCGCTGGAAAAAATGGGGATACCGGTGTGCGGCGAGCGCATGACCGGGCCGGGCGCAGCGGCGCTGATCGCCTTCC
The DNA here is from genome assembly GCA_021791235.1 of Pseudomonadota bacterium. Next base: position 3,171 of record JAJYXA010000331.1, on the reverse strand, counting down.
ACGACGATATCGCCGCGCGCCGCGATCGGCTGCCGTTCGACATCGACGGGGTGGTGTACAAGGTCAACCGCTTCGACCTGCAGCGCGAACTCGGCTTTGTCACGCGCGAGCCGCGCTGGGCGGTGGCGCACAAGTATCCGGCGCAGGAGCAGATGACCACCGTGCTCGGCATCGAGGTGCAGGTCGGCCGCACCGGCGCGCTGACCCCGGTGGCACGCCTCGCCCCGGTATTCGTCGGCGGCGTCACGGTGACCAACGCCACCCTGCACAATCAGGACGAAATCGACCGCAAGGACGTGCGCGTCGGCGACACCGTGATCGTGCGGCGCGCGGGCGATGTGATCCCCGAGGTCGTTTCCGTCGTGCTGGAGCGTCGACCGCGGCCGGCGCCGCCGCGCTTCAATATCCTGGAAACCTATCCCGTCTGCCCGGAGTGCGGTTCCCACGTGGTCCGGCTGGAAGGCGAGGCGGCGGCGCGCTGCACCGGCGGTCTGGTTTGTCCGGCGCAGCGCAAGCAGGCCCTGCTGCATTTTGCCAGCCGCCGCGCCATGGATATCGAGGGTCTGGGCGACAAGCTGGTCGACCAGCTGGTCGATCGCGGCCTGGTGCATACGGCCGCCGATGTGTACGCTCTGAGCTTCGACACGCTCGCCGGACTGGAACGCATGGCCGGGAAATCGGCGGCCAATCTGCTCGCTGCGATCGAGGCCAGCAAGACCACCACGCTGGCGCGCTTCATCTTTGCGCTGGGCATCCGCAATGTCGGCGAGGCGACTGCCAAGGATCTGGCGCGGCATTTCGGTTCGCTGGGCCGGCTGATTGCCGCAACCGAAGCCGACCTGCTGGCGGTGCGCGACGTCGGGCCGATCGTGGCGCAGTCCATCATCCAGTTTTTTGCCGAACCGCATAACCTGGAGGTGGTCAGCAAACTGCGGGCCGCGGGTGTGCGCTGGCCGGAATCCAAAGGCTTGCAACAATCGCTTGGTATCCTTGCCGGCAAGACGCTGGTGCTGACCGGCACGCTGCCGACGCTGACGCGCGATGCCGCGAAGGAAATGATCGAGGCCGCGGGCGGCAAGGTGGCCGGGTCGGTGTCGAAGAAAACCGATTACGTGGTGGCCGGCGCGGAAGCCGGCAGCAAGCTGACGAAGGCGCAGGAACTCGGCGTCACGATTCTCGACGAGGCAGGACTGCTGTCCTTGCTGGCTTCGAACAACAATAACGAGCAACACGCTTAGACTTTTGAACCAAAGGACTTTCAGGGAAGAGACATGCAAAAAGTCAAAAAAGCCGTATTTCCGGTGGCCGGCCTGGGCACCCGTTTTCTGCCGGCGACCAAGGCCAGCCCCAAGGAAATGCTCCCCATCGTCGACAAGCCGCTGATCCAGTATGCGGTCGAGGAAGCGATGGACGCCGGCATCACCGACATCATCTTCATCAGCAGCCGCACCAAGCGCACCGTCGAAGACCACTTCGACAAGGCCTACGAGCTTGAAACCGAACTGGCCGCGCGCGGCAAGAATCGCGTGCTCGATCTGGTGCAGTCGATCCGCCCAGCCGGGGTGAATTTCATCTACATCCGTCAGGCCGAGGCGCTCGGACTCGGCCACGCCGTGCTGTGCGCGCAGCCGGTGGTGGGCAACGAACCCTTCGCCGTCATCCTCGCCGACGACCTGATCGACGGCAGCCCGGCGGTGATGAAGCAGATGGTCGATCAGTACGACTATTACCAGTGCTCGGTGCTCGGCGTGCAGCAGGTGGCGCCCGAGGAAACCGCCTCCTACGGCATCGTCGACGCGAGCCCCATGGCCGAGCGCGTGTCGCGGGTGAACGCCATCGTCGAGAAACCCAAGCCCGAAGACGCGCCGTCGACCCTCGGCGTGGTCGGGCGCTATATCCTCGCGCCGCGCATCTTCCATCACATCCAGCATCTCAAGCCCGGCGCCGGCGGCGAGCTGCAGCTTACCGACGCCATTGCCGCGCTGCTGAAGGAACAGCAGGTGCTGGCCTATGCCTTCGACGGCATCCGCTACGATTGCGGCAGCAAACTCGGCTATCTGCAGGCCACGGTGGAATATGCGTTGAAGCACAGCGAGGTCAGCGAGGATTTCGCGGCATATCTGAAGCAGCGCATCTGCTGAGTTCCGTTCGTTCGGCGGGGCGGGTGCCCCGGCAGGGGCGCTGCGGAAAGCGGGTACGGAAATGGGCGGGGAACGGCGCGCGCTCAAGGCGCGTACGCGGCGCCCGCCAAAATCGGCGACAGCGCCGACCCCCGCAGCCAGGCCTCCAGCTTCTCGACCGGCATCGGTCTGCCCATGAAGTAGCCCTGCGAGGAATCGCAGCCGAGCATGCTGAGGAGGTCCCAGACGCCCCGGGTTTCCACCCCTTCGGCGGTGACCTTGAGCCCCAGGTTGTGCGCGAGATCGATGGTGGAGCGCACGATCACGGCGTCGTTCTCGTTGTCTTCCATATCCGTCACAAAGGATTTGTCGATTTTCAGTTCGTCTACCGGCAGGCGCTTGAGATAGGCGAGCGAGGAGTAGCCGGTGCCGAAGTCGTCGATCGCAATCGTCACGCCCATGCGGTCGAGTTCGGTGAGTATGCTCAGACCGTCGCTGGGATTGGCCATCACCGCACTCTCGGTGATTTCGAGGGTGAGTTGCTCGGGGGGGACGCCGCTCTCGGCAAGCAGGGCGTGAATGTCGGCGGGCAGCGTCATGTCGTGCAGGTTGCGCGCGGAGAGATTGACCGCCATGGTCAGGGCGTGGCCCTGTTGACGCAGGGCCGCCAGTTGCCGCAATGCGGTCTTGAGCACCCAGTGGGTAAGCGGGCCGATCAGGCCGGCTTCTTCTGCCAGCGGGACGAAATGGTCCGGCCCGAGGAAACCGCGCTGCGGATGATCCCAGCGCACCAGCGCCTCGAGCCCCGCCACGCGCTGACTGCGGTGGTTGACTTGCGGCTGATAGTACAAGCACAGCTGGTCCGACTGGATGGCCTCGCGCAGCTCGCTCTTGAGCGACAGGTCGCTGCGGGTGGTGTTCACCTGATCCGGGGCATACAGCGCATAGCCCTTGCCTGTGCGTTTCGCCCTGTACATCGCGATATCGGCACAGCGAAGCAGTCCGCTGACGTCGGTGCACTGGGAGGGATACAGCGAGATGCCCAGGCTCG
>JAJYXA010000250.1 GCA_021791235.1 Pseudomonadota bacterium | reverse complement strand
CAGCGTCGCCTTGGTGTCCAGCCGCACGTCCTTGTCGAAGATGAAATTGATGCCCGACTGCCGCGCGATCATGTCGAACACGTTGCGCAGCGGCGCATCGCGGAATTCGAGGGTGATCGGCTTGCGATAGGCCGCGCCGAGCTCGCGCGGGTTGAGTTCGTCGGCGTTGCGTGCCGCCTGGATCTGTTGCAACAAGGCCAGCGCACCGGCATGGCCGGGCGCCTGCGCCAGAATCAGGCGCGCTGCCTGCTCCGCCTCGTCGGGGCGGCCCGCCGCCAGCGCCTGGCTGGCTTTCCGGAGGTCTTCCTGGTGCTGGCGCGCCGCAGCGAGGTTGGACAGCAGCGTGCCCGCACGCGGATTCTCGTGGTGCTGCGCCAGCACTTTCCGCAGCGTGCCTTCGGCGGCGTCGAAGCGCCCGGCGTCCAGATCCTGTTGCGCCTGGGTCAGGAGCGTGCTGGCCAGGCGCTCGCGCTGCGTGTGGTAATAGGCCTTGAGCTCGACGTTGTCGGGCTCGCTGGCAAGGCTCGCGCGCAGGCGATTCAGGCCTTCTTCGGCCTTGCCGGCGGCGATCAGCCCGCGTCCCTCGTTGAGGCCGGTGCTGGCACAGCCGCCCAGGACCAGGGCGAACAGGGCGGCGGTCAGACAGAAATGGCGGGTGTGCTGCAACTCAATCTCCTGTGCGCAGGCTGCGCGTCTGGTTCAACGGTAGGTAGGTGAAATTCAGCTGGTTGCCGGTTACCGGCTCCAGCCTCCACACGCCGTCGAGCACCTGGCCCGCGCGCACGCTCACCGGCAGCGTGCCGCGCGCCAGGTACCAGGTGGTCTGGCCGGCTTCCTGCCAGCGCCCCATGTAGCCGAACGGCAGCGCGGGTGCCTGCGGCGGCGGGGGCGGTACATGGGGCGGCGGCGGAGGCGGGGGCGGCGCAACGAACCAGGTCTGCTCGGGGAACAGGTTGGCGCGGGCGAGCCCCAGCCGCGGCGAGGCTTCCCGCGGCTGCACGGGCGCTCCGGCAGGTGCGGGCAGGCTGGCGCGCACCACGGGCTCGGCCAACCCGACCGGATCGCTTTCCGCGTCGTCCGCCGGCTCACCGAGTGCCAGCCAGAGCGACCATGCGGCCACCCCGGCCAGCGCCAGGAACAGCACCGAGCGCCGCTGTCTTTCGCTCACGGCGCCGCCTCCACGAACAGGCTCATGCGCAGTTCGGCCCGCAGCTCTCCGGATTCGATGCGATCGCGTCGCAGCTTCAGCTCATCCAGCGTCAGGTTGGGCAGGCGCTCCAGCGCCGCCGCCAGGAACGCATGCAGCGCCGGGTAGGTCGCCTCGACCGGCAGCACCAGCTGCCAGCGCGCCAGCGGGGTGCCGGCCTGCGGCGCCACGCTGTATTGCCCGCGCGGCAGCGCCAGTCCGTGCGACTGCGCCAGCCGTTCCAGTTCGCCGATCTGTTGCGATGCGGCCCCCGTCGGCGGCAGCGCAGCCAGCGGGTTGAGCGCTGGCGGCGCCGGCGCGGCCTCGCGCGCGGCGGCGGCCTCGCGCAAGGCGGCCAGCTTTTCGTGCTGGGCGGCAATCGTCCGCTGCAGCGAGCCGACCTGGATCACCTGCAGCAGCAGCGCCGCCGCCAGCAATCCCAGCCCGGCCAGTCCGCCGGCACCCAGACGGCGTCCCCATTGTCGAAGCTGCCACATCAGCGTGCTCACGTGTCCAGCTCCACCAGTAGGTTGAAACGAACCGGTTGCTGGTCGGCGTCGGCCTGCACTTCGTGCTGGATCAGCGTGGCGCGTTTCACGCCGGGCTGCTGTTGCAGCGCGTCGATGAAGGCGACGGCATCCGCCAGCTTGCGTGCCTCGGCCACCAGCTTGAGTTGCGACTTGGCCTGCACCGCGTCGAGCGAAATCAGTGCAATCCTGTTGCTGAGCGCGCTCGCCAGCGCGTCGAAGGCCGGCTGCCAGGAATAGGCGAGCTGGGCCGCGATGCCTGCCTGCGCGGTGTGCGCCGCGGCGTCGGCGCGGCTGGCGGGCGGGGGGGGCGTGCGCGGCGGCGTCTGTTCGAGCGCGGCGATCTGCAGCGCCAGTCCGGCTTCGGTTGCGCGCGCCGCCTGCAGGGTGCTCCAGCTCCAGGCCAGCGCCACCACTCCGGCCAGCGCCAGTGCGATGCCGAGCTTGCCGGGACGTGGAGGACGCGCATGAAAATCGAAATCGAGCCGTGCCACTTTTATATCTCCGCCAGCGCCCGTGCGCCCTGTGCGCGGCTGTCGTGCGGCAGCACCCGCCAGCGTCCGGCTCCGGCAGGCGGCGCCGGCACCGCGCCGACGCCGAGCGCCTGAATCCAGACGGCCGGGGGCACGGGGAGGAGGGTCAGGGCGGCCTCGCGTTCTATCAGTTGCGGCAGCGAGGCCGCCCAGCCGGCATCGGCGGGCTGGGCGGCCAGATGCTGCCAGACCCCGTTCGCCCCGCCAAACAGACTCAGCCAGCCGGGTTCGGCCAGCACCCACCAGCCATCGAATTTTTTCGGCAGGCGCCGCGCGGCGAGACTGGCAAGCGGGCGGATCGCCACGTCGCGGAAGCCATGGCGCGCCAGCAGGGCGTCGAGTTGCTGCGCGAACGCCGCGTCCACCGCTGCGCCGACCAGGCCGTATTGCGGCGGCTGGCTGTGCACCTGCACGCGCCACGGTTTGGCCGCATCGCCATATATCTCACGCAGGCTGGCCGCCACCAGGGCCTGTTCCTCGGCGCGTGCGAGCGCCTTGCCGGGCGGCGGCGTCAGCACGTGGCGAACGAAGTGCTGCGACAGCACCACCTCGACCCGGCGGCTGCGCCAGACCGGGTCACTGAGCGCTTCGTCCAGCAGCGGCAGCAGGCTTGCGGCGCTGCGCTCATGCGTGGTCAGCAAACGCGTGCCGTGCGCGCGCAGCAGGGCCGCCTCGCCGGGCGCGAGCGCGATGCGCAGGGGGTCAGCCGACCAGCGTGACACGGTTGATCTCCTCCAGCGTGGTGTCGCCCGCCTTCACCAGCGCCAGCGCGGCCTCGCGCAGGGTGCGGGTGCCGCCGCGCTCGGCGGCCTCCTTGATCTGTCCGATCGGCGCGCGCGCCACGATCAGCTCGCGCAGTTCGTCGGTGAGCAGCAGGATTTCGGCGATCGCGCGCCGCCCCTTGTAGCCGCTGCCGCGGCAGTGGCCGCAGCCCGTGCCCTGGCGGAATCGGTAGTCGCGGGTTTTTTCACGGGTGAGTCCCGACAGATCGAGCAATTCGGCCGAGGGTTCAGCGGGCGCCGCGCAATGCGGACAGTTCACCCGCAGCAGCCGCTGCGCGACGATGCCGTTCAGGGCCGAGACGAAGCTGTAGGGATCGACGCCCATGTGGATGAAGCGGCCGATGACGTCGAACACGTTGTTGGCGTGCACCGTCGTAAACACCAGGTGCCCGGTGAGCGCCGACTGCACCGCGATCTGCGCGGTGTCGGCGTCGCGGATCTCGCCGACCATGATCTTGTCGGGATCGTGGCGCAGGATCGAGCGCAGACCGCGCGCGAAGGAAAGGCCCTTCTTCTCGTTGACCGGGATCTGCAGCACGCCCGCCAGCTGGTATTCCACCGGGTCCTCGATGGTGATGATCTTGTCCCGGCCGTGGTTGATTTCGGAAATCGCCGCATACAGCGTGGTGGTCTTGCCCGATCCGGTCGGCCCGGTCACCAGCAGCATGCCGTAGGGTTCGGCCGCCAGCTTGCGGATGCGTGCAAGCGTGGCTCCGGCGTAGCCCAGTCCTTCCAGCGTGAGGCCGGAGAGTTCCTCCGACAGCGCCTGCCGGTCCAGGATGCGCAGCACCGCGTCCTCGCCGAACACGCTCGGCATCACCGACACCCGCACGTCGATTTCGCGCCCCTGCATCGCCACCTTGAAGCGGCCGTCCTGCGGCACCCGGCGTTCGGCGATGTCGAGCTCGGACATGACCTTGATCCGGGAAATCGCCTGCTCGGCCACCTCGACTCCCGGTGCGTGGGCGATGTGCGACAGCACGCCGTCGATGCGGTATTTCACCGTCAGCCCGCGGGGGTCGGTTTCCAGGTGGATGTCGGAGGCGCCCGCCTTCAGCGCGTCGTACAGCGTCGAGCGAACCAGCCGCACCACCGGGCTGGCGTCCTCGGCGATGCTGGCGAAGGACAGCGTCTCGGCGCCGGAATCCTGCGCCGCCAGCGTGCCGCCGACGCCCACGCCCTCCATCGCGCGCAGGCCCTCCTCGTGGCGCGCCAGCAGGGCGGCCAGATCGGCAGGGTGGGCGAGGCCGGTGCTGAACGGCACGCCCAGCACGTGGGCGGCATACGCGCGGCTGGCGCCGTCCCACGGGTCGGTCAGCAGCAGCCACAGTTGGGCGTCGGCGTCGCGCGCGACCAGGCAATGCCGCCGCGCGGCCTCGTTGAAATTCAGCTGGCTGAAGTCGACCGTCAGCGCATTCAGGGCCGCCATGTCGAAGGCCGGCTGGTGGCTGTGTGCGGCCAGCATGTGGAGGGCGACGTCGGCGTCGAGTCCGAACTGGTCCTGCATCCGCAGCATGACGGCCTGGCCGGCGGCGCGTGCCTCCTGACGCAGACCGGCCAGCGTGGCCGGAGTGAGGGGGGGGTGCGGCGCGTTCACTGGATCGACCCCGCCAGTTCGAAAATCGGCATGTAGAGCAGCACCACGATGAGTCCGATGGTGAGTCCGATGAACACCATCAGCAGCGGTTCGAACAGGCGGGTGAACCAGTCCACCCAGCGCGCCATTTCCTCGTCGTGGAAGAGGGCGATGCGTTCCATCATCTCGCCCATGCGGCCGCTTTTTTCGCCGACCCGCAACAGCCGGGCGGCGACCGGTGTGGTCAGCTCGCCGTGGATGAACGCGGCCGAGATGGTCTCGCCGCGCCGCATGGCGTCCATCGCCGCCGCCGCGCCGCTGCGCAGGTGGGCGGAGAGCAGCCCCGTCACCATGCCGAGCGCCGGGACGATCGGGATGCCGCCGCTCAGCAGCATGCCGAGGCTGCGGTAGAAGCGCGCCAGTTCGAAGGTGCGCAGATGCTCGCCGATCCCCGGCGTGCGCCAGGCCAGACGGGTGAGCGCGGCGCGGGCGGCGGGTTGCGCAAGGGCGGCGCCCAGCCCTGCGATTCCCCCCAGCGCCCCCAGTGCGATCCAGCCGCCGTGCGTCTCGACCGCCTCGCCCCAGGCCAGCAGCATTTGCGACATCCACGGCAGATCGCGCCCGGCGTCGGCATAGACCGCGGCGAAACGCGGCACCACGTAGCCGAGCAGAAAGCCGATCACCAGCGTGCCGACGCCGATCAGCAGCACGGGATAGATCGACGCCGAAAGGACTTTCTTCTTCACCGCGTCGATCTGGTTCTGGTAGCCGACGTAGCGGGCCAGCGCCGGAGACAGGTCGCCGGTGCTTTCGGCGGCGCGCACGGTGGCGGCATAGAGCGGGGGGAAGACGTCGGCCTGCGCCGCCAGCGCCGCCGAAAACGGCCGGCCCTCGCGCAGGGTGGCGAGCAGGCGTTCGATCAGCTGGCGCGATTCGGTCCGGCTCTCCTTTTCGGCCAGGGTTTCCAGCGCATCGGTCAAGGTCAGCCCGGCGTCCAGCAGCGCGATCAGTTCCTGGGTGAACAGCGGCAACGGAAAGCGCGCGCGCCGCGCCGCCAGCCAGCCGCGGCGCTCGGCGGCGATGGACAGCACCTGCGCCCCTTCGCGTTGCAGCCGCGCGGCGGCCTCGGCCTCGTCGAGCGCCTCCACCGTCAGCGCGGTCACGCCGGTTCCGGGACGCAAGGCTTTGACCCGATAGCGCATTTACCAGTTGCCGATGTCGGCGCCGTCGCCGCTGCCGCCCGGCTGGCCGTCGCGGCCAAAGGAAAAGATGTCCACTTCGCCGTGCTCCCCCGGCATGCGGTATTGATACGGCTTGCCCCAGGGATCGTTCGGCACCGCTTTTTTCAGATAGGGGCCGTCCCAGCGCGGCTCGTCGGCAGGCTTGCCATTCAACGCCGCCAGCCCCTGCTCGGTGCTGGGGTAGCGTCCGGTATCGATGCGGTACTGGTCGAGCGCCTTTTCCAGCGCGCCGATCTGGGCTTGGGCGGTCTTCACTTCCGACTTGCCGACCTGGGAAAAATACTTCGGCGCCACGTAGCCCGCCAGCAAGCCAAGAATCACCAGCACGACCAGCAGTTCGAGAAGGGTGAAGCCGCCGTTGCGGGGAGGGCGGCGCGGTGCTGGGGGTGAAAACACAATCTGTCCTCTTAAATTACGTATTGGCCGCTGCATGGCAGACGGAGGCCGGTGAATACGTTCGATCTCCCGCCGGGGCTGGGGAAAGCGAACGGCACGTGTCACAGAACTGAATTGGAACAGAAGCATATTACATATTGATATTGCCGAAAGTGGACCCGATACGGATGTGTGGCGGCCCGGACAGTGGCCGGACGAGGAGCCCTTGAGGGATCCGGGTGTCCGGGGGCGGGCCGGACGCCTCGCGCCTGTCGCACTTCGCGGCCCCGCGGAGTTTTTCGGCGACCTGTTAACGAGCATGACGAAATGCCACCCCCCAATAATGAAACTTTCGCCATGCCCGTTCCCTCTCTCCCGGCTCTCTCCCGCTTGCGGGAGAGTAGGGACGCAGTCTCGCTGCGCGAGTTTCACGCTAAGCCCTACTTCCCGCGGGCTTGAAAAATCCACGCATCACATCAAAATAAAGCCAGTATTCAGGCTTAATCGGGCTATGGCAACCAAGCGAGAAGGCAGTACCCTGCTGGAACCGGCCGCGGCAAAAGTGAGGCCGCCGCCCCTGTACAAGGTTCTGCTGCTGAACGACGACTACACCCCGATGGAATTCGTGGTGCATGTCCTGCAGAAGTTTTTCGGCATCGACCAAGAACGGGCGACACAAATCATGCTCAAAGTGCATACTGAAGGTATGGGTGTATGTGGGGTGTTCCCCAGGGATATCGCCCACACCAAGGTTGAGCAGGTTGTGGATTTCGCGCGGCAGCATCAGCACCCGCTGCAATGTACGATGGAGGAAAGTTAGATGATTGCCCAGGAACTCGAAGTC
>JAJYXA010000108.1 GCA_021791235.1 Pseudomonadota bacterium | reverse complement strand
TCTCGTTGGACGCCGCCGCGCGCGCGCCGAACGACGGGCCGCCGATATACACCGCATCGGCGCCGTGGTTGACGGCTTCGATGCCGATGTCGGCATCGCGCGCGGGCGCGAGCAGTTCGAGTTGATGGGATTCCACGGGAGGCGTTTCGACCGGCAAAGCGCCATTTTAATCTTTTTACCGGATGGGGTCTCGGCTCGCAACCTGCATGTAGGACTGCGCCTTGACAGCCTTCAATGCCAGGTTCAGCGTGATGTCGTTGCTGACGAGGAAGGGGTACTTGCCCATGTTGAAGTCCGAGCGCCTGACCGTGACGGACGCCTGGGCACCGCAGGTTTCCGCCTGTAATACGGGATCCAGCATGCACTGGAAGTGGGTCACGGCGAGCGTCACCGGCCGGGTCACGCCCTTGATCATGAGATCGCCCGACAGGCTCGACTGCTCCCCGTTCAGGATCATCTTGCCGGACTTGAACGTGATCACGGGATAGTTGGCGGTATCGAAGAAATCCGCTGCCTGCATCTGTGCGTTCAGCAAGGCCTGCCCGGTGTTGACCGAGGTGGCGTCGATGGTCACGTCAGCCGACCCGGACTGGGTGGCGGGATCGAATACCACGGTGCCGCTGATCTTTTCGAATCGCTGCGTCTGGTTCGCAAGCCCCAGGTAGCGATAGCTGAATTGCGAAGAGGTGCGACTGTTGTCGATGACATAGGTTTCGGGTGCAGCTTCGGCAGACGCTGCACAGACAACAAGCGCGGTCAACATGACAAAACGTTTCATCTGATGCTCCTTGTAAAGGTGAACACCGGGATACATTTGTCTGGCGGCCACGCCGCCCGACCCTCCCGGCCGTCGCTTTCACCAGGGAGCCTCGAACTTGCTGCAACGCTTGTGCCCGCAGCCAGCCACATGAGAACACTAAAAAATCATCAATAAAAACAATTTGTTGTGTTTTATTCGAGTGTCCGGATCTTGCTGAGGAGGAGGCACAGACTGATGGAAACCTGACACGCATCGACGAACCTGAAAGCATCCGGCCCGCTAGCGGCGGACAAAGGGCGCTAGGCACGCTCGACGGGACATCAAGCGCAGCAATGGGCATGTCGGCATCGCCCTACATGCTGAACGCGCTCGGGTACGTCGTTATGAGGAGATTATGGAGGGGGTGGGATACCGCAACTCATCGGAGGCGCGGCATAGAGTAAGGAGACATGGCGTGGTCCGCGCCACGCTCTTGGATCAACAAGGGGAAAACCGTTGCGTTCCCCTTATCGCCTGCTCCAGCTCATGCGCTGCAAAAACGGCTGGCGTTCGATGAAGTGATGCTGCAGGGCCCCGGCCACATGCAGGACGACCAGGGCAAGCATCGTGTAGTTCAGCGTCTCGTGTATCTCGCCCAGCACTTCGCCCAGAGCCTTGTCCTTGCCGATCAGGTCGGGCAGGGGCAGCACGCCGAACCACACGGTCTGGACGCCCTCGGCGGAACTCATCAGCCAGCCCGATATGGGAATCACCAGAATCAGCAGATACAGCAGGCCATGTACGGCTGCGCTGGCGCGTCGCTGCCAGCCGACCACGCTGTCGGGCAGCGCCGGTGGCGTGTGCGTCAGCCGCCACACCACGCGCAGCCCCGCCAGAATGAACACGGTGACGCCGATCCATTTGTGGTAGCTGAAGAGCTTGAGCTTCTCGGGCGACAAGGGCAGGTCGGCCATGTACAGACCGAGCGGAAATGCCACGAAGATCAACAGGGCCACCAGCCAGTGCAGCACGATGGCGGGGGTCGAATAACGCATTGCGGAAGTCATGCTCTCTCCTGGTTCAAAGTGTTTCCCATTGTGTTCGTATTTCGCCGGGACAGGCATCCGGCAGCGCCTGCAAGGTAGATGGCCCTGTGTGCGCCAGGCAGATTATGCCTGCAGCGCGCTGGCCGGTCTGCTGGGACGCCTCAGGGTTCGGTCCAGCGGGCCGCCGCCACGTCGTCGCTGGCGCGCGCCTCGACCCAGCGCTCGCCTTCCGGGGTTTCCTCCTTCTTCCAGAACGGCGCACGGGTTTTCAGGGCATCCATGAGGTATTCGCAGGCGGCAAAGGCTTCGCCGCGATGGCGGCTGGCCACCGCCACCAGAACGATGGGTTCACCAGGCAGCAGGCGGCCGACCCGGTGGATCACCGTCACGTCGAGCAGCGCCCAGCGTGAACGCGCCTCTTCTACCAGTCCAGCCAGGGCTTTTTCCGTCATGCCCGGATAGTGTTCCAGCGTCATCGCCTGCACGCCGCTGCCTTCATTCATGCCGCGCGCCAGGCCGACGAAGCTGGCGATGGCGCCGATGTCGGTGCGGCCCTGGCTGATTGCATTGACCTCAGCACCCAGCTCAAAGGCTTCGCTCTGGACCAGAATCTTCATCGTCTCAGCCTCCGGTGACCGGCGGAAAAATCGCGACTTCGGCCTGGTCCGGCAGGGCCGTGTCGAGCGCAACGATGTCCTGGTTGACCGCCACCCGGAATGCCCGGCCTGCCGCCAGTTCCTCTGCCCACACGCCGCCGCGTGCCTGCAACAGGGAAACCAGATCGGCAGCGGTGGCGCCGGCGAAATCCAGGGTTTCCTCGGCCATGCCAAAACGTTCGCGCAGGCGGGCGAAATACAACACGTGCAGCTTCATACAAGCAACTCCGAAAAGGGGATAAAGCGTACCCAGTCGCCCGGCCGCACGGTCTGGCCGATCCCGATATCGACGAGGCCGTCGGCCCACGCGCACGACGTCAGCACGCCCGAACTCTGGTTCGGGAACAGCGCCAGCTTTCCGTTTGTTTGCAGTTGAGCACGCAGGAATTCGCGACGCGCGCCGGGTTTGCTCCAGGCGAAATCCGCCTGGACCGGGAATGCGCGATACAGCACATCGCCTGCGCCCATGCGCTTCAGCAGGAACGGCCGCACGAACAGGCAGAAGGTGACGAAGGCCGACACCGGGTTGCCCGGCAGGCCGATGAAGTCGGCATCCTTCACGCGTCCATAGACGAGCGGCTTGCCGGGCTTCATCGCCACTTTCCACATCTCGACGCGCCCCAGTTTTTCGACTGCGGCCTTCACGTAATCGGCCTCGCCCACCGACACGCCGCCGCTGGTGATGACGACGTCGGCCTCGCGCGCGGCACGCGCCAGCGCGGCTTCGGTCGCTTCCAGCGTGTCGGGCACGATGCCGAGGTCGATCAGTTCGCAGCCGAGGCCGTTCACCAGCCCGGTCAGCGTATAGCGGTTGGAGTTGTAGATCTGGCCCGGCCGCAAGGGCATACCTGGCGTCACCAGTTCGTCGCCGGTAAAGAAGCACGCCACTTTCAGTTTCTTGAAAACGGGCAATTCGGCCAGCCCGACCGAGGCCGCGAGCCCCATTTCAGCTGCACCGATGCGGGTGCCGGCGGCGAGCACCTGCGCGCCTGCCTCGATGTCCTCGCCGGCGCGACGGATGTTCTCACCCGGCCGCGGCAGCGCGTTGATGACGACATCGTCTTCCTCGGAATAGCAATATTCCTGCATCAGCACGGCGTCGGCACCCGCCGGCACCGGCGCACCGGTAAAAATGCGCGCGGCGGTACCGGGCTGCAAGGGCTGGCCGACCGTGCCGGCGAGGATGCGCTGTGACACAGGCAATTTCACGCCGGCCACGGCGACGTCGGCAATGCGCACGGCGTAACCATCCATCGCGCTGTTGTCGAGTGGTGGCACGGTGATCGCGGAGGTTTGTGGCGCGGCGAGCACGCGCCCGAGCGCCGCGGTCACAGCGACGGTTTCGGTGCGGACCACACTTCGTGCACGTTCGAGCAGGGCATCAAGCAGTTGGTTGGCTGAGAGCATGGTCAAGGATGAAATCGGCAAGTTGTTGAATGGCATCGAGGTCGATGCGGGAGAAATCATCGGGTGGTGCGACGTCGGATGCCACCGCCAGAATATTCGGATCGTCGGGAAACAGCCAGGGCTTGGCGGTTTCTGCTCGATGCACTTCCAGCTTGGGAATCGCTTCGCGCTTGTAGCCTTCGACCAGAACCAGATCGCACGATGGCAACTTGGCCAGCAGATCATCGAGCCGCGGCGGCGTGTTGCGGTGTTCGGTCAGCACCGCCGTGCGGTGATCCGACGCCAGCAGCACCGCGGCCGCGCCTGCCTCGCGCGCGCGCCAGCTGTCCTTGCCGGGTCGGTCGATGTCGAAGTCATGGTGGGTATGCTTGATCACCGCCACGTTCAGGCCGCGCGCAGCCAGCAGCGGCAGCACGCGTTCGATCAGCGTGGTCTTGCCGCTGCCGCTGAACCCTGCGATGCCGAATACCTTCATGCGTACATTGCCTATCCGACTGAATAGGGTTATATTTTTTCATATATAACCCGTTCCTGCCAAGCGCCCCCATGAACGCAGCCGTTCCAACCGATCAGCCGGGCCTCGTCGACCAGTTCGGCCGCCGCATCGACTACGTTCGGTTGTCGGTGACGGACCGTTGCGACCTGCGCTGCAGCTACTGCATGCCGGAAGGCTTCAAGGGCTTCGAGGAGCCGGAACACTGGCTCGACTTCGACGAGATTGAACGCCTGGTCGGCGCGTTTGCGCGGCTGGGGGTGCGCCGCATCCGCCTGACCGGCGGCGAGCCGCTGCTGCGCCGCAACATCGCCGAACTCGCCGGCCGCATCGCCGCCCTACCCGGCATCGAGGATCTGTCGCTGTCCACCAACGCCACCCAACTCGACAAGCATGCCCGGGCGCTGAAGGCTGCCGGGGTGACACGGCTCAACGTCAGCCTCGATTCGCTGCAGCAGGCACGGGTGGAACAGATCAACGGTCGCGACGTGCTCGCCCGGGTGATGGCCGGCTTGTCCGCCGCGCAGGACGCCGGTTTCGCGCCGATCAAGCTCAACATGGTGGCCTTGCGCGGCACCAACGACGACGAGATCGACGAGATGGTCGCCTTCTGCATGCAGCGCGGCTTCGTGCTGCGGCTGATCGAGGCGATGCCGATGGGCGACACCGGCCGCAATGCCGAATACCTCGACCTGCAGCCGGTGAAGGAACGGCTGCGCGCGCAGTTCGATCTGGTCGAAACCACCCTGCCCGGCGCCGGGCCGGCGCGCTATCTCGGCACGCCGGATGGGCGCTTCAATGTCGGCTTCATCACGCCGATCTCGCAGCACTTCTGCGAAACCTGCAACCGCATCCGCGTCGCGGTCGACGGCACCGCCTACATGTGCCTCGGGCAGGAGGAGAAATTCGAGTTCCGTCCGCTGCTGCGTGCCGGCTGTTCCGATGCCGAATTGGAAACCGCGATCCTGCAGGCGATCAACCTCAAGCCGGAACGCCACGAATTCCGCGAAGCGCCGCACAAGATCCTGCGCTTCATGTCGATGACCGGCGGTTGAAGCCGCCTCAATCCGCGCTCGCGGTACGAAAACCGGCGTAGGGATCGCGCCGGTCCGGCAGGTAGAAATTGCGGAAACCAGGGTATTTAAGCGACCTGTCGGTCACCGGCCCGCCGCCGCGCAATTCCCCGTGCGTGTGGAACCAGGGCTGCGAATAGTCGCGGTAGGGATCGGGGACGAAGCCCGGATACGGTGCGAACGGATCGCGCAGCCACTCCCACGCACCGCCCCAGTCGAACGTCTGCTGCGCCGTCGCGCGCTGCCACTGCGCAGCCGTGGGCAGCCGCCGGCCCTGCCATGCGGCAAACGCTTCGGCCTCGTAACGGTTCACGTGCAGCATGGGCACCGCTTCGCCGAGCGGCTGCCAGCGGTCGAAGCGGCGCACCTGCCAGCTGCCTTTTTCCTTCCGCCAGTACAGCGGATGGCTGGCTTCGCTGACCGTGCGCCAAGCCCAGCCGGCTTCTGACCACACCGCCTTGCGCCGGTAGCCGCCCGCAGCGACGAATTCGGCAAAGGCCGTTTCCGACACCGGGCTCGCGTCGATGTCGAACGCGGAAACCGGCACCGTGTGGCGCCATTTTTCATTGTCGAAGATGAAGCCGGCGTCGGGTCCGCTGCCGAGTTCCACCTCCCCACCAGGAAGCGTCAGGCGCTGTGCAGACTGGGGGACGGCGAGGTCCGCAAGCGCGGGCGGCGCATAGCCGAGGTTCTGGAACGCCATCCACCACGCCTCGATGTGCATCAGTTCGTGATAGAGACACAGTTCGGCGAAGTAGGCGATGTCGTTGTCGAGTCCGCTGCGCAAGCGGCCTGCCACGGCGGCGGCAACCTCGTCCGCGTAGTCGTCGACTGCGGCCGGTTGCAGCAGGGGCAGGTCCCAGCGGGTGTCGTGCGGCACGCTGGCGGAATCGTAAAGGGCGTCGGCGCCCCTCACCAGGCTGGGGCCGCAGGTGCCGTCGGGCCGTTCGCGCAGGCACCAGCGTTCCTGGAACCACACGATGTGTCCGTATTCCCACAGCGGCGGGTTCAGATGGGCGGCACGCGGCCCCAGCCAACCGCCGGGTGGCAGGCGATCGATCAGCGCGCGCAGCCGCCCGCGCCCCTGCGCCAGCCGGTCGATGAGCTGGTCCGCACTGTAACCACTGACGGGTCGGGTTCGGTTCATGTTATATAAAGCACTGTAGCCACTTCATTCTAGGCGCCCACTCTCGACAGGCGAAATCGGACCATGAGCAACCCCACTCCCAACGACCCCATTCGGCTGACCCAGTTTTCCCACGGCGGCGGCTGCGGCTGCAAGATCGCCCCCTCTGTTCTGCGCGACATTCTCGCCGACACGCCCTTCGCCTCGAATGTTGCAGCGGCGTTTCCCGATCTTCTGGTGGGGATCGAGCACGGCGACGACGCCGCGGTCTACCGGCTGAATGACGAGCAGGCGATCGTGGCGACCACCGATTTCTTCATGCCCATCGTCGACGACCCCTTCGAGTTCGGCCGCATCGCCGCGACCAATGCGCTGTCCGACGTCTACGCCATGGGCGGGCGGCCGCTGTTCGCGCTCGCCATCGTCGGCATGCCGATCGGCAAGCTGCCCAACGACGTCATCCGGCAGATCCTCGCCGGCGGCGAGTCGGTGTGCAAGCAGGCCGGCATTCCCATCGCCGGCGGCCATTCGATCGATGCGCCGGAACCAAT
>JAJYXA010000341.1 GCA_021791235.1 Pseudomonadota bacterium | reverse complement strand
GCATCCTCGCTGGCGAAGTTGCGGTAGCCCCAGTAGTGGCCGATGCCGTTGACGATGCCGGCGGCGGTGACCGGAATCCACGCCATCTGCACGGCCCAGATGGTCAGGCCGATGGGGCCGAACAGGGCGAGGTCGATCGCCATCATCAGCACGATGCCCCTGGCCGAATGGCGGCTGTAGACGTTGCGTTCCATCCAGTCGTCGGGCGTGCCGTGGCCGTATTTTTCCAGCGTCTCGGCCACCCTGGCTTCGGCGCGATACAGCTCGGAGCCTTCCCAGAAGACTTTCTTGATGCCCTTGACCTGCGGGCTGTGCGGATCTTCGGCGGTTTCGCATTTGGCGTGGTGCTTGCGGTGGATGGCGACCCATTCCCTGGTGACCATGCCGGTGGTGAGCCACAGCCAGAAACGGAAGAAGTGGCTGGCGACGGGGTGCAGATCGACGGCGCGGTGCGCCTGCGAACGGTGCAGGAAAATGGTGACGGCGGCGATGGTGATGTGGGTCAGGCCAAGGGCCGCCAGCACATACCCCCACCAGGGTAAATCCAACAAACCTAATTGCATTTCATGCTTCCTGAAAAAGGATCGTCCAGCAATGTACGGATAAACCCCATAAAAATCAAGGATTATTCGTGACCTGGTTGGCAGACGGGGCCATGTGAACCACCCGCTGCGGAAAGGGAATTACGATCCCGGCGGCCTTGAAACGCCGCCAGATCGCCCAGTTGATGTCGGAGCGCAGATTGTTCTGTCCTTCGCTAGGATCGCGTATCCACACGGCCAGTTCCAGCAGAATGCCATTATCGGCAAATTCCTTCAGAAATACCCTGGGCATATTGTCCGGGTCGTCGAAAATCACCCGCTTCTGATCGTGCGCCGCTTCCAGCATCAGCGCCTCGGCCTGCTCCAGATCCGTTTCATAGGACACCTGCACCGGCAGCGCGACCCGCACGTTGGGCTTGGACAGGGAATGGTTGACCACCGTCTGGGTGATCAGGGTTTCGTTGGGGACGATGCTTTCCGTTCCGTCCAGCGACCTGAGCAGGGTATAACGGGTGTTGATCTGGCTGACCTGGCCGTATTTGTTGTCGACCGTGACCAGGTCGCCGATGCGCACCGAGCGGTCGAGCAGGATGATGAAACCGGACACGTAGTTGCTGGCGACTTTTTGCAGGCCGAAGCCGATGCCCACGCCGAGCGCACCGCCGAACACCGACAGCACGGTGAGGTCGATCCCCACCGCCGGCAGCGCCACCAGCACCGCCAGGATCAGCAACACCGTGCGGGCCGCTTTCGACAGGGCCATGCGCAGCGACAGGTTTATCTGCGTGACGCCCATCAGGCGGCTTTCGACCATGCGCGCCAGGGTCAGCGCGACGATCACCGCCACCACGATCACCGCTGTCGCCTGGAACAGCAGCCACAACGAGAAGCGATGGCTGCCCGACTGGAACGACAACGCCTCCATCGCCGCGTGGATGCGCGGCAGCAGGCCGGTAATGTGCAGCGCGAACGCGCCCCAGATCAGCCAGGCCGCGGTGCGTTCCCACAGCCTGAGCGATTCGCGCGGCTCGAACACGTAGCGCAGCGCATAAATCGCCAGCCGCACGCCCATCAGCGCCAGCAGCAGCGGCACCGCCAGGTTGAGCAGATGCGTGTTGGGCAGCCAGACGTCCGCAATTTCACGCCCCAGCAGCAGCGCCAATAGCATGACAAACGGGAAGCCCATGCGGCGGATGCCGGCCCGCCCGGCCGACCACAGGGTATCCGGCCTGCCGAGATAGGGCTTCGCCAGCCGCATGACGCCCCAGGCCGCCAGCGCGCACGCCGCCAGCACGCCCAGCTGCCACAGCAGGGCGACATCGTGGCTGTCGTCGATAAGGCGCGTCAGCAGGTTGTCGAAGGGAATGGGTTTGGCCAAGGCAGACTCAGAAATTGTGAGTGAACTGCGCACTCAGGATATCGACCTGGCTGTCGTATTCGCCTTTGAGCGTGGTGCCGTTGTCGCTGCTCTGCAAACCGGGGGCGTTCACGAACAGGTGGGCGTAGCCGAAGTCCAGCACACTCTTGCCGGACAGCCGATACCGCCCCCCGACTGCAACCCAGGTGCGGGCGCCATCGGGAATGCGGGGGGTGCGGTAGACATCCGAGACGGGCGCCTCGTCGTACGCGACGCCGCCGCGCAGGCTCAATTGGTCGCTCACGTGCCAGGTCGCTCCCAGCGAATAACGCAGAACGTCTTTCCAGTTTTCAAGGGTGGTCTTGTCGACGGCGCCCCGGATGGGCAGATCGTCGAAATCGCTCCAGCCGGTCCAGGTCACATCGGCCAGCAGATCCCATTTCGGGGACAGCTTGCGAAAAAGGCTCAGCGACGCGCTGTCCGGCAAGGTGACCGCTGCCGTGACCGGGCCATTGAGGGAAGCCGCACCGGGATCGGACGTGCTGGACGTGCCTTCGAGCGTGTAGTCCACTTCGGAGCGGTAGGACAAGCCGATGCGGGTGGCAGGGGCGAGCTGCCACAGGGCGCCCAGGTTGTAGCCCCAGCCGTAATCGTCCCCCTTGATGGTGACCAGCGGCTGGCCCAAGATGGGGATCCGGTTGGTCAGCACAGCCTGGATCCACTGGATGTTGAGTCCCACGCCAAGCGACAGGGTATCGCTGACCTTGCAGGCGATGGACGGATTGATGTTGATCGTTTTGACTTCCGATTGGATGGCCTGATAACGCCCGATCCAGTCGGGGTCGTATTCGGTCTTGAGCCCGAAGGGGCTGTTGAGGCCAACGCCCAGATGCACGTCCGGCGTGAGCCGGAACGCAAAGTAGGCATTGGGTACCAGCGCCCAGCCCCCTGCATCGCCCCCTTGATTTCCTGGAATGAAAGTATCTGATGCTATAAATTTTCCAACGCCCGAAAACTCGGCCTACGGCTTGATCAAATGCCCCGCCACCACGACTTGCCGGTCCGGCAGCTGTGTCATGCCCGCCGGGTTGAAATAGACCGTGCTGGCATCCTGGGCCACGGCGGCGGCCCCGGCATACGCGTTGCCGAGGCCGCTGGCGTTCTGTTCGATCAGCGCAAAGCCGGCGGCATGCGCGAGATGGGCACAGCCGGCCAGGACCAGGCCTGCGGCCAGGCGATGAATACGATGAGACATTAAAGCTCTCCCTTGAATATTGGAATCATCCGCGCGCGAAATCGGCATACATGGCCTCGACCGCCGCGCGGTAACGGTCGAGCACCTGGTTGCGCCTGACCTTGAGGGTGGGGGTCAGCAGGCCCTCGTCCACCGTCCACGGCTTGAGTTCCGGGTGCAGACGGCGGATCTGGGCATAGCCCGGAAAATGCTTGAGATGGTGCGCGATGCGCCGGGTGAGCGCCTTCACCACCCTGGGGTCGCGCAATGCCGTGGGATGGCGGGGGTCGACATGGAGGCTGGCGGCAAAGGCCTGCCAGTGTTCCTCGTTCAGCACGGTCAGCGCGGCGAGATAGGGCCGGCCTTCGCCGACCACCATCACCTGCTCGAACAGCGGGTCGAGCAGGATGGCGGATTCCATGTCGGTGGGCGGCACCTTCTCGCCGTTGTTCAGCACGATGACGTCCTTGATGCGCCCGATGATCGCGTAATGGCCGTTGGCGTCGACGCTCGCCTGGTCGCCGCTGTGCAGCCAGCCCTCGCTGTCGATCATGGCGCGGGTGGCGGCCTCGTCCTTCCAGTAGCCGCGCATCACGCAACAGCTGCGCGTGAGCAGCTCATCGTTGTCGCCGATCTTCACCTCGACGCCGGGCAGCGGCTGGCCGATGCCGGCGGGCACATTGGAATCGGGCCGGTTCACGCACACCACCGGGCCGGTTTCGGTGAGGCCGTAGCCCTGATAAATCGGCACGCCCAGGCCGATGAACACTTGCGCAATCTCGGGCGACAGCGCGGCACCGCCGGAAATCGCCAGCCGCAGCCGCCCGCCCAGTTTCTGCGTGACATTCCTCGCCACCCGTTTTTCGAGCAGCGGCCACAGCAGCAGCTCGGGGTGCCACATCGCCCGCCCCTGCTCACGCTCAAAGCGCCGCCAGCCCACCCGCACCGCCAACCGGAACAGCAGCCTGGCGAGGAGACCTCTCTTCGCCAGCCCATCCTGGATGCGGCCGTAGACGCGTTCGTAGATGCGCGGCACCGAAATCAGCACGGTGGGGCGAATGTCCTGCAGATCCTGCGCCAACTGAGCGATCGAGCGCGCATAGGCGACTTCGGCGCCGAGCAGCATCGGCAGGTAATAGCCGCCGGTGCGCTCCAAAGTATGGGAAAGCGGCAGAAAGGACAGGAACACCTCGTGCCGCCCGAAATCCGCGCATTGCGACGCATAAAAGGCGTTCCACAGCAGATTCTCGTGCGTCAGCATCACGCCCTTGGGGCGCCCGGTGGTGCCCGAGGTATAGACGATGCTGGCCAGCAGGTCGGCGGAGAGAGGGCGTTCGGGCACCGGCGTACCGGCGGCAGCGGCCAGCCAGTCGGCCGCCACCACCAAGCGCGGACTCAAGTCCGCCAGACCTTTTTCCGGCGCGACCAGGCTGACGATGCGCTGCGGGCTGTGGGCCGACCCGGCAATCTCGGCCAGCTTCTTGAGCTGGAACCGGCCTTCGACCAGCAGCAGTTTGGCATCGGCGTGATCGAGGATATAGGCCGCGCTATCGGGGCGGTCGTCGAGGTACAGGGGCACCGTCACCAGGCCCAGCGCGAGCGCCGCCTGGTCGAAGATCACCCACTCGACGCTGTTCTTCAGCATTACCGCCACGCGGTCGCCGGGCACGAGGCCCTCTTTCGCCAGCGCGGCCTGCCAGCGCGCCACTTCGGCCGCCACCTGCGCCCAGGTAAAGCTCACCCAGGTATCGCGCGCCTCGTCGAACTGGCGGTAGGCGACCTGATCCGGCGTCGCCGCGACGCGTGCGCGGAACAGGCCGCACAGCGTGCCGAGCGCATCGGGATGGAACGTGGTTAACGACGCAGCCGTCATGTCAGGTCGGGAAAGTGCGCCAGCGCAGGAAACGCCGCATTGATAACCGCAAAGCCTTGGCGGGTCAAGCGCTGGCCTTGACCAGCACGGCAGCGAAAAAACCGTCCGTTCCATGCACCGCAGGCGACAGCTTCAGCAGGGTGCCGGTATCGAGCGGAATCCTGTTCTGCGCCAGCAGTTCGTTCACCGGCAGCAGGGTGAAGCCGCCTTCCGCCAGCAGCGCCTCGACGATGCCTTCGTTCTCTTCCGGCAGCAGGCTGCAGGTCGCGTAGACCAGGCGGCCGCCGGGTTTCAGCAGCTTTGCCGCCGCGCGCAGGATGACGGCCTGTTTCTGCGTCAGCTCGGCCACGCTTGCGGGCGACTGGCGGAATTTCAGATCGGGGTTGCGGCGCAGCGTGCCCAGCCCCGAGCACGGCGCATCGACCAGCACGCGGTCGAGCTTGCCGGCCAGCCGCTTCACCCGCGTGTCGTTTTCGGACGCGATCAGCTGCGGCATCACGTTGGACAGCCCCGAGCGCGCCAGCCGCGGCTTCAGGTTGGCGAGCCGCTTTTCCGCCACGTCGAAGGCATACAACCGTCCGGTCGAGGCCATCATCGCGCCGATGGCGAGCGTCTTGCCGCCGGCGCCGGCGCAGAAATCGCACACCATTTCGCCGCGCCGCGCGCCGAGCAGCAGCGCCAGCAGCTGGCTGCCCTCGTCCTGCACTTCCAGGCTGCCGTCGAGAAACAAACCATGACGATTAATCGCCGGATGCGCCCTGAAGCGGATGCCCCAGGGCGAATACGGGGTCGCCTCGACCGCCAGCCCTTCCGCCTGCAACTGCGCCAGCACCGCGTCGCGGCTGGCCTTGTGCGCGTTCACCCGCACGTCGAGCGGCGCCGGCTGCTGCAGGGCGCGGCCGAGCGCGAGGATGTCGGCGTCGCTCATCGACAATTGCAGCTTTTCCACCACCCAGTCGGGCAGTTCGGCCATCACGGCCAGCGGCAGTGCGTCCGCCTTGGCGCTGCGGATGTGGTCGATGAGTTCGGGCCTGGCGAATTGTTCCAGGGTCGCCCCGCTCATGCCGCGCGACTTGATCAGCCAGGCGACGATCAGCGTGCGCGGATTGGCCGCCGGCACCACGACCGACAGGTAGCGGTAGCGGCGCAGCACGCCGAACACGGCCTCGGCCACGAACACGCGGTCGCGCGCGCCGAGCTTTTTGTGCTCGCGGAAAAAGGCCGACAGCACGGCGTCGGCCGGGCGCTTGAAATCCAGCACCAGATCGAGCGCCTGGGTGGCGAGTTGCAGCAGCGGCGGGGTGAGTTCCATCGGGGAGGGGCAGGCAGGTTGGCAGGCGGCAGGGGCTCCCTGCCAGGGGGTTACTCGTCTTCGCCGAGTTCGGGGTCCCAGCCTTTTTCGCGTGCGCGCTCCACGGCCATCTTGTACAGGGCGGTGTGGCGCTCGCGCAGCTCGGGCGGCAGGCGGCTGGGCAGGTTGCCGTATTTGTCCCACTCGGCTTCGACCTTGTCGGTCAGCGTCTGCATTTGCCCGAGCTGCCAGCCGGCGCAATCCTCGGTTTCGGGGATGAGGCCGAACAGCCAGCCGTCGAGCACGACGCGCGCCAGCATGGTGACGCCGTGCTTGTCCTGATAGAAACCGGGGTAGGTCATTTTGTTGTTCATGGCTGCTAGCCTTTGTCTTTCGAAATTTCGTCGTACGGGAAGCGCGTATGGCCATAGCGGATCACCAGCACCGCGCAGGCCATTGAGTGCCAGACGCGATAGCTGGCGGTCTTTGGGAAGTTCGTGGCAGCGTCGAACAAGTGAGGCACAAGGATATCATCGGGGAGGTGTCAGCACTCATTTCGCGCGCGCATGCACCAGCCATTCGCGCCAGATGGCGACCGACACCGCGAGCAGCACCGGCCCCAGGAACAGGCCGATCAGGCCAAAGGCATGGAGGCCGCCGAGCACCCCCAGGAACACCAGCAAAAACGGAATCCGCGTCGGCCCGCTGATGACCAGCGGACGGATCAGGTTGTCGACCCAGCTCACCACCAGCGCGCCCCACAAAAACAGGCCCAGCGCGGCCTGGGTTTCGCCGTGCGCCAGCAGG
>JAJYXA010000148.1 GCA_021791235.1 Pseudomonadota bacterium | reverse complement strand
GCAGGTTCCTGGTGGGACGCAAGCGTTGCGCTACAAGCCAAATTCAGGGCGGCTTTTGCCTGTACAGAGAAGTCAGCACGCGACGACATCCGTGCTTGGGTGCTATTTTTTATTGCGCTGCATGATCTTGGCAAGTTCGATTTACGTTTTCAGCTCAAAGCTCCAGAAACTTTGGCAGCAGCGTGGCGACCAATGGAAAAAGGCCGGGATCATGAAATTCCGATAACGGAAATAAACGGGTTCGATCATGGGCACGCGGGCATGGCGTGGGCTAGGGAAGATTTCGCGAGTTGGCTGAACCAAGGTACCCCTTCAGCTTGGCCACGTTGGGAAAACTGGCTCGCCGCAGTGACTGGGCATCATGGCGATTATTATTCGCCGACTATGGCTGGTTTAAGCGGCATTGAAGCCGATGAAGTGTTAATCGGGCGCGACCGCGAAGCGCGACGTTCCTTCGTCATTGCATTGGAAAAGCTGTTTCTTGATCCTGTCGGCTTGGGTTTGGAAGACTTACCACCTGCCTGTTCTTTGCCTGCGCGCGCCCTACTCGCGGGTTTTTGCGCGAGCTGCGACTGGCTGGGATCGAATGTGAACGAATTCGATTACCGTGCGCCCGGTGTGGCGCTACAAGACTACTTTCAGGAGCGCATGGCGCGGATTGAGTCGCGACGGATGCTCGAACGCTACGGCCTGCTTTCACAAGCACAGTGTTACGCCGGATTGGTGGCCTTGCTCAATACCGGCGAGACCCCGCGCGGGGTGCAGACAGAAATCGACGCGCTCCCAGCCGTACCCGGTTTGACCTTGATCGAAGCGCCGACCGGCAGTGGCAAGACCGAGGCAGCGCTGGCCTACGCTTGGCGCTTGCTGGCGGCGGGCGTGGCCGACAGCATCGTGTTCGCCCTGCCGACGCAGGCCACGGCCAATGCCATGTTCGAGCGCGTCGAGGCCTTTGCCGCGCAGGTTTATGGCCAGGCCAACGTCGTACTGGCGCATGGCAAGCGGCAATTTAACGCAGGATTCCAGCAACTCGTCGAGCGCGGGCAACGTCTCACAGCTCAGGGCAAGGAAGAGGCCGCCGTGCAATGCGCCGCCTGGCTCGCCAGCAGCCGCAAGCGGGTGTTTCTGGGGCAAATCGGTGTGTGTACCGTTGATCAGGTCCTGCTCTCGGTGCTGCCGGT
The DNA here is from genome assembly GCA_021791235.1 of Pseudomonadota bacterium. The sequence goes on along the minus strand of JAJYXA010000148.1, from coordinate 5,952 downwards.
GCGGCACAAGTTCGTGCGAGGTTTCGGCATCAACAAGTCGGTTTTGATCGTCGACGAAGTCCACGCCTACGACGCCTATATGCACGGCCTGCTGGGCGAGGTATTGAAAAGCCAGCACGCCTGCGGCGGCAGTGCCGTGTTGCTGTCGGCCACGCTGTCTGCTGAACTGCGCGATAAGTTACTTAAAGCCTGGGATTCACACGGTACGGACGCCGCGCCCTACCCGGCGCTGTGGCATGCCACCGGCGGCGAGACCCTGCCAAAAACGGTCGCCGAAGCACACCAGCCGCCGCGCCGCGAAGTTGGTGTCGAATGCCTGCGGCTGGCCCGAGCCTTCCCCGACGAAACCTTGCTGGCCCGCATCGTCGCCGCCGCTGAAAACGGCGCCCTTGTCGCCGTCGTCGTCAATCTGGTGGATGACGCCCAACGCCTTGCACGACTGCTGAGGGAACGCACGAAAATCGATGTGGACGTTTTCCACGCCCGCTACCGCTTCACCGACCGGCAGGACAAAGAAGCCGCTGCACTCAAGCACTACGGGCGTAAAGCACTGCGCACGACGGGACGGATACTGGTCGCCACTCAAGTCGTGGAGCAAAGTCTCGACCTCGATTTCGACTGGTTGATTACACAGATTTGCCCGGTTGATTTACTCTTTCAGCGTCTGGGGCGCCTGCACCGTCATGTTCGCGCGCAGCGTCCGCCCAGCTTTGAAACGCCGCGCTGCACCGTGCTGACGGTGGAAGGCGACGACTACGGCGTGTTCGAGCTGATCTACGGCAATGCCCGTGTATTGTGGCGTACCGATACCCTGCTTGCGTGCCATGACGCGCTGGTTTTCCCAGAGGCTTACCGCGACTGGATCGCGCTGGTTTATCAGCGCGAGGATTGGGATGCCGAGCCGGAGAAAATTGCCTTGAACTTCGACGCTTACAGCAGCCTGCAAAATAGCCGCGAAAAAGACGCGCAACGCCTGACCACGATGACCGTCAGCAGCTTCCGCGACGACGACGACCGCATTACCGGCCTCACCCGAGACGGCGAAATGAGCCTGACCGTGCTGCCCGTAACCGCAGATGGGCGCTTGCTCGACGGGCGGCGCATTGAAGACATCCCCGAGCGCGAATTGCCTGAAGCGCTCAATCTAGGCGCAGCGCCCGCGCCTGCGAATTGGGCAAAACGCCTGCACTACTGCCGCAAGGAAACCGATGGTCCACTCGCGGGCTATTTGCAACTCGTCATGTCGGGGTCGTCCGCAGGCGTCTGGCACAGCCAAGATAGTAAATTGTTGTACACACTTGATTTCGGTCTGGAGAAATGCCGCCATGAATCTGCTTGAAGCCCCCTGGATTCCCGTCCGCGCCGACTTTGGGGCGGGCGCATTCCAGTTGCTGACCTACCGGGCCTTGCTCTGCGAACCCGGCCAGAACTGGCAAATGAGCCTGCCGCGCGACGATCTGGAGCTGGCTTGTCTGCAATTGCTGGTGTGCATGACGCAGGTGCTGTTCTTGCCGGAAGACGACACCGCATTGCGCCAGCGTATTGACGCGCCGCTCGCAGATGCAGATTTCAATGCGGGCATTACGCCTTTCCTCGACTGGTTCGACCTCGACCATCCCACGCAGCCTTTCATGCAGACGCGCGCGGTGAAAGCTGCGGAGGACACGCCCATTCAGAAGTTGCTTATCGGGCTGCCGGAAGGCAATAACCACGCCTTGTTCAACGAGGCGGGCGAGGTGCGGCATGTGAGTGGCCCGGTGGCGGCGATTGCCTTGTTCAACCAGGCGAGCAATTGCCCCAGCTTCGGTGGCGGTTTCAAGGGCAGTTTGCGCGGCGGCGCGCCGATCACCACGCTGGTGTTTGACCGCGATTTGCGCTGCATGGTCTGGCACAACGTGTTGACGCGCCCGCGCGTGGCCGAGCGGCAGATTGCCATACCTGGCCCGGCGCACGACCAGCCGACCTGGGTGGCCGCCATTGCCGAGAAATCCACCATCCACTGGAACCAGATCGGCCTCATGCGCGGCCTGTTCTGGCAGCCCGCGCATGTCGAGCTGGTCAAGGCTGATCGCGCGCAGGCTTGCGACGTGCTGGGTGGCGAAGCGGCGGCGGGCTACAGCGGGTTTCGCAAGGGGAAATTCAATTTCACGGTGGAAGGCGTGTGGCCGCATCCGCACGGAGCTATGAGCATGAGACTGAGAAATGGCGTGCTGGAGCAGCGATTCGCCAGCTTCACCACCACCGCCCCGGCCTGGACGCTACTGAGCGAATTTGTCGTGCCGCGCAGCACGCAGGACAAGGACGCTAAAGAAGGTTCCAGTCCCGCTGGGCCGATTACTCAGTTTGAGGTGCTGGGTGAAGGGCGGTTGGATATTCTGGTTGGCGGTTACCGTACCAATCAGGCTTCGGTGCTGGAACGCCGCCATGAATTGATTGGCTTGGCGCATGGTTGGGGCAAAGAAAAACGGCTGACGCAGTTGGTTGACATCGGCAAAGGCGCCAAAAAGGTGTTGCGCGGCAAGCTCTATTTCGCGGCGCAGGGCAACAAGGACAAAGACTTGAAAGGCATCGGCGCGGCTATCCATGAAACTGCCGAGAAGCTGTTCTATGCACGCACCGAACGCCTCATTCATGCGACCTTTTCAAATGATGCCACATTCAAGGAATGGGGAGAGGCGCGCCGCGACTACGCGCGGCAAATCACCCAGCACTGTCACGACATTTTCGAAGAGCTGACCGGACCCTACGCCATGAAACCCGAGTTGATTCCGGTCATTGCCTGGGCGCGGCGGGCGTTCAATACCGATCTGAAAAAACTGATGGAGGAAACCGCATGAGTGCAGACCTGCCGAATTTCGTTGCGCTACGAGCGCGTTACGAGAGCGAGGCTTTCCCGACGGGCGCGCGCGCCGAGCTACGACGACTGGCTGATCCGGAATCGGTCGCGTTGTGCCCGGCCCTGTACCGCCTGTTTCCCAGCCAGAAACCAGACGACCGTTACTTGCGGCTCGCCTTTCTGCTGCCGTGCTGCAAACACGACGCCAGGGCGAAATCGCTGGGCGCGCAGTTGGCTGCGGCCAAGGTGTCGGAAGCGCGCGTTTTACAGGTCGCACGGGCGCAAGTGCCGCTTGATCTCATTCAATTACGCCGATTGTTGGCTCATGTCGAACCCGCCGTGAACTGGTCGGAGTTTGGCAAAGCCATCTGGTACTGGAATGACCTAGCAAAACGCAAACTCGTCGAAGACTATTATCTTGCCAAATTCACCCCCATCAAAGGAGATAAATAATGACCGCCAAGAATTTCATCAACTTCCATGTATTGATTTCACACAGCCCGTCGTGCCTGAACCGCGACGACATGAATATGCAGAAAACGGCGGTGTTCGGCGGCGTCAACCGGGTGCGGGTTTCCAGCCAGTCGCTGAAACGGTCGATGCGCACCAGCGATTACTATGCGCAACACTTGGGTGCGCCGTCGATTCGTACGCGTGATCTGTTGCGGCTCAACGCTCGATTCACCGAGGCGTTGAAAGGCCGCTTCGACGCCGAACGTGTGGCGCAAACACTGGAGTGGATGTCCGGCAAGGAAGGCATTGCCGAGGGCATCACCGGCGACGCCGTCGCACCATGGACCCTGGAAGAAGTGGCGTATTTTTGCGGTCTGCTGGGCGAGGAAGACCAAGACCTCAAAAAGCTGGAAAAGCAGATTGAAAAAGAAGCCAGGCCGTTTCGCGCAGCTATCAGTAGTGCCAAGGACATTGCCTTGTCCGGACGCATGGCGACGAGCGGCCTGATGAGCAGTGTACCGGTGGATGGCGCAATGGCCATTGCCCACGCGATTACCACCCATGCCGTCGAACCGCAGGATGTGGACTGGTTCACCGCCGTCGATGACCTGACTATAGAGGCAGGAGAAACCGGCGCAGGCCACCTTGACACGCAGCAGTTTTCTTCTGGCGTGTTCTACCGCTACGCCAGCCTCAACGTCAAGCAATTGCAGGTCAATCTCGGCCTACTGGCCGACATGAAAAGCGAAGAAACAGCCGACTCGCGCCAAGCGGCGCTGGACATTGCGCGCCACGTTTTGCACATGCTGGCAACGGTGGTGCCGTCGGCCAAGCAGCAGTCGTTTGCGGCGCACAATCTGGCCGATTTCGCCGTGGCGAGCTTCTCCGATCAGCCGATTTCGCTTGCCAATGCTTTCGAAGAACCGATCAAACACGACCGCAACGGCGGTTTTCTCAAGCCTTCGGTCGCCGCGCTCGCGGATTACTGGGCGCGCATCAACACAGCTTACGGACTGGACGAAACGGCGCGCGCCTTTTCGGTACAGCCGGGCGTGGAATTGAACGGCCAGGCTGCCGCTTCACTGGCCGAGCTTGAAGCCTGGATCGCCAAAGACGGGCAGGCCTGAGCCATGCCGCGCTTTTTGATCCTGCGGCTGGACGGCCCGATGCAGGCCTGGGGCACGCACACTTACGAGGACTTCCGGCCTTCGAACCTCTACCCCACACGTAGCGCGCTGCTGGGCTTGCTGGCTGCCTGCCTGGGAATCGAGCGCAATGATCTCACCGGGCAGTCGCAACTGGCGGCCAGCGTCGAATTCAGCGTGCGGATCGATAGCAGGGTTGAGCGACCGGGGCGGAAAACCCCCGCCGACAAACCTGGCGTGAAACTGCCCGATTTCCACACTGTGTTGGACGCGCGCAAGGTGGACGGCAAGGCGAACAAATTCCCCGTGGTGTCGCGGCGCGAATACCTGTTCGACGCGGCTTTCACAGTGGCGGTAGGCAAAAAGCCCCAGACGCACGTCACGCTGGAACGACTCGCCGAAGCCCTGCGTCGCCCCTGTTACACGCCCACGCTGGGCCGCCGCGCCTGCCCGCCAACGCGGCCTTTGCTCGACGGCGAACCCGTTGAAGCGACCAATAGCGTCGAAGCGCTACGGCTGACAAGCGGTTGCGGGAACTTGATCTACAGCGAGAACGTCGATTCCGGGCAAGTCCTGCGTCTGCGCGACGTGCCATTGCACGGCCACAAGCGCCAGTTCGGCACGCGATTGGTCTATCTGCACAAGGAAGCGCCATGTTCATAAGCCGCGTCGAAATCCCCTGGGAAGCCGTGCGCAACCCTTACGAAATGCACCGGCGGCTGTGGCACCTGTTTCCCGGTGAGGAACGGGAAACGCGTAGCAACGGCGAGGAGGAACGCCAAGGCTTTCTGTTTCGCGTCGAGGAACAGGGCACGGGACGACCCGCGCGGCTGCTGGTGCAATCGCGGCTTGCGCCGGTTCGCGCCGAAGGCTTAAGCCTGCTTGGTAGCCGCGAATTCCTGCCTGCCCCAAGCGCAGGGCAACGTCTGGCTTTTGTTGTGACTGCCAATCCGGTCAAGACCATTACCGACGCCCAGCGCGAAGTTAAGCCCGACAAGCAATCGGAAAAATGTCGTGTGCCGCTCATCAAGGAGGACGAGCAACGCCAATGGCTGGCGCGTAAGCTGGCCGGTGTGGCCACGCTGGAAAGCGCGGAAATCCTGCCGCACGCGCCGCTGTATTTCCGCAAGGGAAAACGCGGCGGTAAGCTGGTGACTTGCACGTTTGAAGGCGTGTTGCGGGTGGAAGCGCCCGAGCAACTGGCGAGCCTGCTAGAAAACGGGGTCGGCCCCGCTAAAGCCTTCGGCTGCGGCCTGCTGCTCGTCCGCCGTCTCTGAGCCTTGCCCATACTGTCCGCCCGCACTAAACTGCATTACAGTTGCAATACAAGGAGCCTTGCATGAAAAACGCCACCTTGCCGCCGCTGCGGGTTGACAGCGCAACGCGTGCCGCAGCCGAATCGCTGCTACGTGAAGGAGAAACGCTCTCTAGCTTTGTGTTGGAGGCTGTTCGCCTGAATATCGCGCGTCGGGAAACGCAGCGGGAGTTTGTCGCTCGTGGTTTATTGGCGAGGGAAGA
>JAJYXA010000034.1 GCA_021791235.1 Pseudomonadota bacterium | reverse complement strand
CAACAAGAAATACGGCACCAAGTTCAACATCCCGGTGATGTACTACAGCCAGCTGATGGTCGTCGCCTACGGCGGCGACGCCAAGGCCGCCGCGCTGAACGGCCAGGTCATCAAGGCGCGCCGGCTGGAGGAAATCGCCGCCAAGCCGGTCAAGCGCTGAGCGGTTTCAGGCGTACAGGAAAACAGGGGCCGTGTGCCCCTGTTTTTTATGGCCGCCATTCCTGTCCGCTGCTTCCCGGTCAGTCCAGCGGCTTGCGCAGGCGTTCCGGCGCCGCGTGGGCGCAGTGTCCCAGGGCAATCAGCAGCGCCGGCGTTTCTCCGGCCGGAAGGCTCAGGCAGCCAGCCAGCGCATCCGCATCGAATCCCCCGATCGGGCAGCTATCGAGTCCCATGTGCGTCGCCTGCAGCAGCATGTGCGCCGCGGCAAAGTTGCACTGGCCCTGCGCCCAGGCCGCGATGGATTCGGCCCCATAGTGGGCGCGGTAGGCCGCGTAAATCGCTTCTAGATCCTGGCCGCGCTTTTCCGCTTCGAAGCGCGCGCGCACGTAATCGGAATCCGGATCGAGCGCCGCCACCAGCGCCACGATCGCGATGAACGCGGCGGCGGTCGACGCGGCGGACTGCCCGTAACAGGCCCGCGCCACGGCAGCCCGCTGCGCCGCATCCGCCACCGTCATGAAGCGCCAGGGTTCCAGGCCAAAGGCCGACGGCGCCAGCCGGCCCGCTTCCAGCAGCAGGGCCAGTTCGCCGGCAGTTGGCGGATGGCCGGAAACGAACTGGCGGCAGGCATAGCGTTGCTGGATGACATCGAGCAGGGCAGGGGGCATCAGGGCGACTCCGGGATATGTTTTTCAAACATAGCGCAATCCTTGGGATGACGGCGACATCGAATGCGGCATAGGCTTTCCGGTACTTTCTCTCTGCAAGCATAGATAGAAGGCCGGCCATCCCCTGGGTGCTATTTCTTGTTTTCCCGCCGCAGCAATTCCGCCTTGCGCGCGATCCCCCAGCGGTACCCCGCCAAATCCCCATTGGTGCGCACAGCGCGGTGGCAGGGAATCGCTACCGCCACCGGATTGCCAGGCATGGGGGCCACGGCGCACCAGGCCTGGGGCTGGCCGATGCGCTCGGTATTCATGGGGGCGATCCGGTTGGGCCGGTGAAAAGCACAGTGTTCACCGGCTTGCCGCAAGCTGCAATCCGAAACTTGCGCTCAAATCCTGCGCCCGTCGCACCGCCCGCCGAGCGGCGGTATCCTTGCGCTTTGTCCCAAAACCGCACGAACATGAAAAAAGCCAAAGACCTCAACGAACTGATCGACCTGGTGCACGAAGCGGTGTATGAGGTCGACGAACTGCGCGCCTGCCTCGAACATGACGACGAAGAGGCCTCCATCTATACTCCTTATCTCGACACGCTGGACACGATGCTGCGCGATCTGCACGAAGCGATGGCGTCGGGGAACTATGGCGGCGCGGGGCAGGGCGAAGACCTGGACTACATGCCCCTGTTCAAGAAGCACGAGCGCGACATTCCGTTCCGCGAACTGCTGCGCACCATCAACGCCACGCACCGCGAGGGCTACGAAAAATAAGCGCTCCGCCCGCAGCGCCTCCAGGTGAACCCGGGCGGCCATCGTCTCGCTGCCGCCAGGGGTGCTGATCGCGTTCGCCGTGATGCGCCAGCAGGGCATCAACGCCAACCTCATGTCGCTCGGCGGCATCGCCATCGCCATCGGCGCGATGATCGGCGCGTCATGCCGGGTTTATTGGACTGCGAGCTGATTGTCCACGCTCACCACGCCCTCTACGCCCTGAGCAATCTGCGTGGCAAGCTCCTTTGCGGCGTCGCTCTGCACCGAGCCGGTCAGCTTCACGACCCCCTGCTCGGTCTCGACCGAGATATCCAGGCCCTTGAGCGTGTCATCAACCAGATATTTGCCTTTGACCGAGGCGGTAATGGCTGCGTCATCGATAGCCCGGCCCGCCTGATCGGCTTTACGTTCCAGCGTGTCGCCCGTCTCATCGGCCTTGTTTTTGGCATCCACGGCGGCCTGATCGATTTTTTCGCCGGCAGTCTGCTCTTCCGGCGTGCGGTCGCAACCGGTGGCGAGAAGGGCAAGACTCGAAACAAGGGTGATTGCTGCAATACGGGATGCGGTTTTCATGGGGTTCTCCTTGCGAAAGTGATGACACGAAGTTTGACAAAGGCGCTGTTTCGCTTGTGCAGTATGCGCCGAACGGACTTCGGATGCCGGAACCGATTCTCCGAAAGCCGTTGGGTGTGGGTGGCGCAGATGAAAATTTAATTGCGGCAGCGGCGTGTTCGTATAGGTGAAATGCGCGATCTCTTGTAGGACAAACGTCAACCGCGCTGCGGCCGCTATCGGGCAGCAAGCCGGGCGGGTAGACGATGCGGATTACCGTCACCCCCTCGCGGTCGAAGACCTCCAGCGCGCGTGCGGGGGGATCCGCGGCTAGCCCGGTCACACCCAGTCAGGGAGCGGCAGGGAACCGGCTCAAGGTACCATTCGGCCATGCCGAGAACCATCGTCCCCGCCCGCCTCGAATTCAAGGACGGCGTGCCGTATTCCCCCGCTTATGGCGACATCTACCATTCCGCCGACGGCGGCGCGGGGCAGGCGCGCCACGTGTTCCTGCAGGGATGCGGCCTGCCGCAGGGGTGGGCGCATCGGGATGCCTTCGTCCTGCTGGAAACCGGATTCGGCGCCGGGCTGAATTTTCTGGCGACCTGGGCGGCCTGGCGTGGCGATCCGGCGCGTCCGGCGCGGCTGCATTTTCTGTCGGTGGAGAAGCATCCGTTTTGTGCGGACGACCTGGCGTGCCTGCATGCGCAATGGCCGGAATTCGCCGCGCTTTCAACGGAACTGCTGGCGAACTGGCCGGAGCCGATGCCGGGCTTTCATCGCATCGCGCTCGACGGCGGCCGGGTGCAGCTCACCCTGATGCTGGGCGACGCTGCGGACTGCCTGCCGCAGCTGGAGGCCACGGTCGACGCCTTCTATCTCGACGGCTTCGCGCCCGACTGCAATGCCGACCTGTGGCAGCCCGGGCTGTTCGACGCGCTGGCGCGGCTGGCGAACCCCGGCGCCATGGCGGCCACCTACACGGTAGCGGCGCCGGTGCGGCAGGGTCTGGCGCAGGCGGGTTTCGCCTGCGACAAGCGCGCCGGCTATGGGCGCAAGCGGCATTGCCTGAGCGCGCGTTTTGCAGGTGCAGGTGCAGCCCGCCAGAGTGAATCCGCCGCGCCGCGGCACGTCGCCATCATCGGCGCCGGCGTGGCGGGCGCGGCAACCGCGCGTGCGTTGGCGCGGCGGGGGATCGCGGTTACCGTGCTGGAGCGCGCCGATGCGCCGGCGCAGGCGGCTTCGGGCAATCCGGCGGCGGTGTTCCGGCCCATGATCTCGCGCGACGACAATCGGGCCACGCGCCTGACGCGCGCGGCCTTTCTGCACGACCTGCGTGCCTGGGCGACGCTGGGGGGCGTGGAATGGGCGCGCTGCGGCGTGCTGCATCTGGCCAGGGACACGGACGCCGCGGCGAAGCAGCAGCAGGCGCTGGCCGCCACCGCGCCGCCTGCCGGGTACGCGCGCTGGGTGGAGCTGGCCGAGGCGCGCGAACTGGCGAGTTGGCCGGTCGCCGCGCCCGGCGTGTTTTATCCGGCGGCGGGCTGGGTGGTGCCGGGAAGCCTGTGCCGCGCCTGGCTCGACCATCCGGCGATCGGGTTGAAAACCGGCGGCGCCGTGACGCGCGTGCAAGCCGTTGCACGGGGCTGGCGGGTGCTGGGCGCCCATGGCGCCGTGCTGGCCGAGGCCGATGCCGTGGTGCTGGCGAACGCGCGCGATGCCCTGAATCTGGCCCCCGATCAGCCCTGGCCGCTCCACGCCGTGCGCGGGCAGGTCACGCAGTTGCCGCGCGGAAGCCTGCCGGACATCCGGCGGGTGATCGCACGCGAAGGCTATGTCGCACCGGGCGCGGGCCCGCTTCTGGTCGGCGCCACCTACGAGCATGATGACGACGACCCCACGCCGCGCGCGGCAAGCGACCTCGCCAACCTGGCGCGGCTGGAGGCGATCCTGCCGGGAGCGGGGGAGCATGTTGCGGCCGATCGGGTGAGCGGTCGCGCCTCGCTGCGCGCGACGCTGCCGGACCGGCTGCCGATCGTCGGTGCGGTCGACGGGCAAGCGGGGCTTTACGTGGCGGCAGGTTATGCCTCGCGCGGCGTGGTATGGGCGGGGTTATTGGGCGAGGCGCTGGCCGACCGCATGACCGGGCAGCCGTTGCCGCTGGAGGCCGATCTGCTGCGGGCGATTGCGCCGGAGCGTTTTATAGGTTATTGATACGGCATTCAAATACAGCAAACATCGTCATTCCGGGCTTGACCCGGAATCCAGCCAAAAACCAATAACGGCGCGCTTTGCGCGCCACTGGATACCGGCTTCCGCCGGCATGGCTCTGGCACTGTCTGACTACTGGATCACAATAGTCAGGCGACGGTGAGGGGTTTGCCTGCCTGCGCGGCGACAGCAAGACCATCGTGGTCGTATAGGCCGCCCTGGCGGGTGGCGCTGTGGATCAGCACATTCAGGGCCTGCCGGGTGGAACTCAACCGCATATCGATCAGCGCGCCGATGCGCTGGTTCGTCGTCCGGGCCGCCTGTTCCGCCTCACGCAACTGCTGCCAGCTGGCGCGGTGTTCGGCCCGGCCATGTTGCGCAAGCCAGGCATCCATGCCGGCGTGATCGACCGCATGTCCGGCCGCCCGCAGGGCAGCATGGCGGCTTTGCACATGATCGCTCACGCTTTGCAGCTGCGTCAGCTTGGCAGTGTTCAGCAGCGCCAGGCGCTCGGTGTCGCCCGCGATCAGCGCCTGTTCCTCGTCCCGCATCACCTGCAGCAATGCCTGCCAGGCCGCGCTTTCCCGCTTCAGCCCGGCCAACAGGGGCAGCGACGATTCATTGGGCGACATGGAGCATTTCCTTTACCGAATCGATCAGTTCTTCGGCGATGTTTTCGGGTTTGATGGCGTACTGGCCGCTGGCGATGGCTTCCTTGATGCCGTCCACCCGCGCCCGGTTGACGACCGGAATCGCCGCAAGCCGGGTTTCAAGCTGCTTCAGCTCGGCGGCGCGCGGGCTCAGGGTGACATTCGTTCGCCCGGCGTCGGCGCGCGTGTTGTTCGTCTGCGGTTGGGCGGGGCGGTTTTCGACGGATGCGGGCGGCGTAAGCTGCTTCAGTCCGGGATCGATTTTCATGGCGAGGTCCTGTGTCTGATCGGGCAGAACGGCGATGGGATTTTCAAAATTACCTCAGTAACGTCAATTTACGGAAATCCTGAAGCCGGGCGATGGCTTTAAACCTGAAAACCTCGGTTTCACCACAGAGGCACAGAGAACACCGAGGAAAAACAGGCTATGCCTTGTTTCTCCACCCCATTCACCGGGTGATCGACATCGGATCGGCAGCCATTGATTCCTTGCCTTTCCCTGTGTCTCTGTGTCTCCGTGGTGAGGCATTCACGCTAAAACGCCACGATCACCTGCTGGCCGTCGTGCGCAACGCCGCTGACCACCTGGCCGGAACGGGTTTTTACCCGCACCCGGTCGCCGCGGCCGGCATTGGCCAGCGCCTGGCCTTCGCTCTGCACGGAAAAGCCCGGGCCGTTCAGCACCAGGCGGGTGGTCTGTCCCTGCTGCACCGCCAGCGGCGGACGCAGCATCGCGTGGCGCAGCGGCGCGCCCGCGGCCAGCCCGGACAGCGTGCGGTAGCCCAGCATGGCGCTGGCGTCGGCGACGACGTCGGCCGGCAGCTCGCCGAGGTCGCCTTCGCGCAGGTCGACGTCGGCGGCGGCCAGGATGTGATTGGCGGGCAGCGGCTGGCGGGTGACGGCATACCGCCCGATCACGCGCACCTGCGCGGACAGGTAGACCGTCCATTGGCTCGGTGCCAGGCAACGGATCCCGACCGTGACCTTGCCGATGCCGCGGCTGCCGGCGGGCTGGAAGGCGTCGAGCGCCGAGCAGGCCGGAAGCGCGGCGCGCGGCGGCTTCACCCGGATCGTCGCCTTGCCCGGCAGGCCGGCGATTTGCGTGTGCAGGAAGCGCTCCGCATGCGCCTGCAGCGCGGCCGGGTCTTGCCGATCCGCCGCATGAACCAGCGCCGAAACGCACAGGCACGCGGCGGCCAGCCGCATCCCGTGGGTTCGTCTGCCCGCATGGGTCGATCCTGCCGTCATCCCCGGCTCCTCGATTCACTTTTTCACAGTGCGTCATTCTAGAAAGCACGGCCGCAACCGAAACGCCGAAATGGACGGGCTTTTACCCGCTTATCGTGCGATTGAACGGACAGGCGCGTGTCTAGGATGCAGTCATCGCAAAAAGGCTTTGCGGCAGAAACGAGGTGACGACCATGCTGAACCGGCTGGATGACATGCTGAACTTCCACACCCAGGCGCTGCGCGTTCGCGACCAGCGCCAGCAGGTGCTGGCGTCCAATATCGCCAACGCCGACACGCCCCATTACAAGGCGCGCGACCTCGACTTCAGGACCGCCCTGTAGGGTGCGCTCCAGGGTGCGCTCGCGGCCGGCGGCGGGGTGCTGGCCACCACCGCGCCGGGGCACCTGGCGGGCAAGCCCGGCGTGGCTGCGGAGGCGGGGCTGCTGTACCGCACCCCGGCGCAGGGCAGCGTCGACGGCAACACGGTGGACATGGACGCCGAGCGCGCCGCCTTCGCCGACAACGCCATCCATTACGAATTCAACCTGAACCGGCTCAGCTCGCAGATCAAGGGTCTGCTGTCCGTCATCCAGGGATAAGGAGTCTCGCGCATGTCCCTGTTCAACATCTTCAACGTGGCCGGCTCGGCCATGAATGCCCAGTCGCAGCGGCTGAACACCGTCGCCAGCAACCTCGCCAACGCCGACAGCGCCACCAGCGCCAACGGCGAAGCCTACAGAGCCAAACAGGTGGTGTTTGCCGCCACCCCGGTGGGCGAGAACGGCGCAACCGGCGTCAACGTGGCGGCGGTGATCGAGGATCCGTCGCCGATGAAGAGGGTGTACGACCCGAAGAATCCGCTCGCCGACGACAAGGGCTATGTCACCATGCCCAACGTCAACGT